>JARFQX010000824.1 GCA_029287555.1 Rubripirellula sp.
CTCCTGGAAGGCGTTCGCGACCGAATCAATCTCGATGCGTTGGAAGTCACCCTTGGTGACGATGACGGCCAGATCAAGCTGCTTGCTAACGGTTCGGCGGGAGTCAATTTTGGCCTGGGTCTCGACCTGAGCGATGTCACAAATCCCATCAGCTTTCTAACCGACGACTCGGAGATCTTCGTTGGTGTCGGCGCTGCACTCGGATCGCCCGTTGACCTCGACATTCGCCTTGACTTGGCAGAATTGGTCGGCATTGAGGATGCCGGTCTCGGCACGGTTGGATTCCTGATCGACGACGCGACCGCGTCGCTCGACGTTCGAGCCGCTTATGGCTTGGCGACGAGGGAAGATGATGGACGCTACGCGCTCTCGAGTATCACCACCGATGACCTCGAAATCTCCGTCGACGGTTCCGCGACGGTCGACCTGCCGCTGTTCTTGACGCCGCAGTTCCCCGTCGGTGGAACCACGCAGGATCGCAATGGAGATGGCTTGGGTGATCATGTGCTGCACCTCGGTGTCTCGCTCGAAGAAGGTGAACCGGATCTGGAATTGGCCGGCCCCGGTGTGGACCAACTGCTCGGTATCGCGGCGCTGCTGAATGACCCGGAGTTGATGCTCAGCGGTCTCGAGCAGATGTTCGACGTTCTGCAGTCGGACCTCGATGAGAAGTTCAACTCGCTCGGTCTGCCATTGATCGGTGATTCGCTTCGCGACGCCGCACAGTTCGTTGGTAGCCTTCGTGACGATGTACTGGGCGAGAAGAACGAGAGTGGAAACTACACCGGTGGACGTGTTGGCGAGCGTCTGCAGGAAGCCATCGTCAGTGGTGAGAGTGTGATCGACGTGGTGCGGCAGGGATTGTTTGACGCGATCGGATCGATTCAGGGCGCGGCAGGTCTTTTGCGCGTCCCCGTGCTGGACGACAACGGCTTGCCTACCTTCGACACGAACGGGAACCTGGTGCTTCGCGACGTCACCAGTCCCGAAGACATCGGCATCACGATTGACGACGGGGGAGTGCAGTTCAACGTGGTCGTCGCTGACACGGTGTTCCAAAAAACGCTGCCGATTTCCTTGGACGCCTCAGCGCCGGGCCTCGGCCTGAGCACCACGGGCGATGTTGGGCTGGAACTCGAACTGAGCTACGTTTTCGGACTTGGGTTCGGACTGTCAGCCGGCGACCTGTTTTACGTTGATACGAGCGGCGTGACCGACAGCGGATCGGAGCTGTCCCTTGACCTCCAGGCAACGGTCACACCTGGCGGTGAGTTGGAAGGAAGACTTGGCTTCTTGCGGGTCGCGCTCGAGGAGGCAACGGACGACGACGGCCAGAGCGGGCTGTTTGGACAACTGGAGATCGACCTGACCGATGCCGGTGGCAACGGGCGCTGGGCTCCTCTCAAGGGCGAAGCACTTGGAATCGTCGGACGCATCACCGCGGACGCGAACGTCGACCTGAACACCATCGTCGATATTCCCGCGAGTAATGGTCTGCAGTTCCCGGCGATTCAAACGCTTCTTCATTACGACCAAGTGTTCGCCGAAGTCGAATTTGGGACGGGCGGCTCGAGCGCCAGCTTCGGGGCCGCTCCCGACGTTGTGTTCGAAGACGTGACGCTCGATCTGGGCAGTTTCATCTCTGGATTCGTCGGCCCTCTGGTCAACCAGATCTCCGACTCGCTGCAACCGGTCAAGCCGATCATTGACCTGCTGACGACCGACATTCAATTCCTGAAGCAACTCGGAGTCTCCGCCACGTCGCTGTTAGACATCGCGGAGGTCGCGCTCGGACCGACGAAATTCGCGCCCGTTTCGAGAGGCATCCGTGCGATTGAAAGTGCGACGGAATTCGTTGAATCCGTGGAAGCTTTCAACGCCAGCGGCGGCGAGAGTCTGTTGGTCGAATTAGGCAGTTTCACCGTGGGCGGGGATTTGCGTAGCGGCCAGGGGACGCCGTCGACCGATGGCGCAAAAGACACACAATCCCAGGTCAATCAGAACGCGCAGAAACCGGAGACGAAGAAGGTAGCGCAGCAATTCGGCACGACGAAGGGAAGTTTTCAATTCCCTCTGATCAGCGACCCGCTTACGGCCTTTGGACTGCTGCTGGGAAAACCGACGGATCTGTTCCTGTATGAGATGCCCGGCTTGGGGCTGAATTTCAACTACATCAAATCGATTCCCGTTTTCCCCGGGCTCAATGCGCGTCTAGGTGGGCGTGTCAAGGCCGACACAAACTTTGACTTTGGGTTCAACACGTCGGGTCTTGAGCGTTGGTCGGATGGTGATTTCAACATTGCCGACATCGGTGCCGTGTTCGACGGGTTCTACATCGATGATCACGTGACCTTTGACCCCGCTTTTGACGTCATCGACGGCAATGGCGTGGTGCGCAGGGACAAGCCCGAAGTAACGCTGTCTTCGAGCATCATCGCGGGCGCTTCGGTCGGCGTGGCAGGATTGGTCGAGGCTGGAATCGACGGGGGAGTTCGAGGAGAGGTCTCGTTCGATCTCAATGACATCCCCAACCCGACGTTGAGCACCGATAGCACATCGGTCTATGACGGTCGATTGAGCGTGGAAGAGCTTGAAAACCGTCTTTCACAAGGTCCCGCCTGCGTGTTCAACACCCGAGGGCAAATCTCCGCGTTTCTCGACGCGTTCTTTTGGGTTGGTGCCGACCTGGGCATTTTTGGTCGAGCCACGCTGTTCGAGGCGCGACGCAACTTTGTGAACGAAGTGCTCGCAAAATTCAATTTTGGCTGCCCCGATCCAAACGCAACCATTGCCAGCCTCGTTGATGATGCGGACGGCGATGGCAAGGTTCTCGTGCTGAAGTACGAGCCCGGTCCTGGCGAAAGGTTGGCTGCCGATCAAGGGGAGATCTACAAAGTCGAACAAAAGCAGATTCGGGTCAACCCGCTGAGTAAGACCGACCTCTCGACGCACGAGCGAATTGTGGTGACGTCGCGCGGTAACGTCGTCGACTTTGACCCAGCGGTGATCGACAGCATTCGAATCAGCGGGACACCTCAAGCCGACGAATACATCGTGGCCGCAGGCGTGACCGCCGACCTCTACATCGACGCCGGCGGCGGGAACGATTTAATTCAAATCAGTGGCGATCAGCCCTTCTTGCGCGAACTTCGTGGCGGCGCCGGCGACGACATGATCTTCGGCTCCGAAGGAGTGGACGTGATCTTGGGCGGGCCCGGCAACGACATGATCAGCGGACATGGCGGCGGCGATGAGATCGATGGCGGTGATGGCGATGACATGCTCAGCGGCGGACCGGGGGATGACCTGGTTCGCGGGCGAGGCGGCAACGACGTGATCCTGGGCGACGACGGTCGCGACCTGCTGATCGGTGACGAGGGAAGCGACAACATCGAGGGAGGCGCCGACGCCGACGCGATCTACGGCGATGTGGTCTCCGTTGATGCCGGTGTGGTGACCTTGATGGTCGTCGCCGGCGCCGGTGACGACTTCCTCAAAGGCGATCAGGGCCAGGACCGGATCTGGGGCCAGGAGGGTGACGATTCGATCAACGGTGGCATCGACCCCGACTTCCTTCGCGGTGGCAGCGGGGCCGACACCTTCGACTGGAGCACCGGGGACGGTGCCGATGCCTTGATCCAAGGTGGCGTCTCGTTCATCCCCACCGATCCTCTAAGTGGTGAGTTGCTCGACTCGGACGGCAACGGCACCGGACAGTTCTTACCCGACGGAACGTCCTCGATTCCCGAAGCGGACACCGTTCGCATCACCACTCGCCAGGGCCTCTTTGCTGACTCGATTTCGATCAGCCCGAATGTGGCCGATCCCACCAGCGTTGATTTAACGCTCGTTTCGGACGCGGGAAGTGCGTCGCTGCTGCTCCATGAGTTTCAACGAATCAGCATCAACGCGGGCGAAGGGGGCGATACGATTCGCGTTCAGGATCTGCGTTCGACATCGCTCACCGACGTCGAGGTCGACTTTGGAACCGGCGAAATATTGGAAACGGTTCGAGTCACCGAAGAGCAGTTTGTCCGGTCCAGCCTGATCGCCGACGGCGACGGCATTCCGGTTGCCTTTGATCCCGCGACGCCTCCGGGTGAAAACCAACAAGTTGTCTCCTCGTTCCAGCGTCAGCGATACGACGGGGGCGCGTACCTGTTCGAGGAACAAGGCGGAGTCCCAACCGGAACCCCAGTCCTGATTCCACTGGTGGATCAAGACGGTACCGTCGTCCTCGGTGAAGATGGTTCCCCAGTTCTGGTTCAGGCCAACGAGGGTGGTCAACCGTTCTTTGACGCCGATGGCATGCCTGAATTGGCCACTGTTGAGACACGCGAACAGTCTGAATTTCGAGAGGTGCCCAGAGTCTTTCTTGTTAGTGAACCGTTGCCGGTGCGAACGTTCCGCAGTGGCAGCACCTTTCTTCGTCAGCAGCACATCGGCGGTCTGTTCCAGTTCGACGAGCTAGGCGAACCGGTGCTCGTCGAACTGGACTATCAAGGCGCCTCCGTGCTCGTGCATCAAAACGTCGGTGGCTTGGGGATATTTGACGACAACGGAGACCCGGTGCTCGAAGAAGTCGAACTTCGAACGCTGCAACGATCCAAGCAAGTGGAGATTGTGGAACTCGATGAACTGGGCAATCCGAAAGTCGATGCGGCGGGCAATCCCGTCACGGAAGTATTCATCACTCCCGAATTCGGAATCGATTCACAAACCGATACGCTGCATCTGTTCGGCTCGACCGACGACGATACGTTCGACATCCGCAGCGTCGGGAACGCGGTTCACGCAACCCAACAGGGCGGGGTGACCTTCACCGTGCTGAACTCTCGCCGTGGACCGATCCCGGGCGGAGACCGGTTAATCGTGGAATCGCTTGACGGCGACGACTCGCTATTTGCCTCCGATGTATCGACCGATTCGCTCGGACTCGTGCTGATCGCCGGACGGGGCAACGACGCGATCGTTGGTTCCCCGTTTGATGACCAGATTGACAGCGGTCTCGGAGACGACGTGGTGACCGGTGGTGCCGGCATCGACGTATTCGTTGACGCGGGCGGGAACGATCGGCTGGTCGAATCTCGCGACGCCAACTTCACGTTGACCGACACCAGTTTGACCGTTGCCCAGCTTGAAGCGAACGTGGCGGAGGTGGCGGTGAGAACCGAACTCGCTTCGGAAACCGAATCGCTGGACGGCAGTTTCGAAACGATCGAACTCCTGGGCTACAACGAGTTTGAAGGGCTCAATCCGGCGCTGAGCATCAATCGGTTCACCGTGCGAGACTGGACACGGACGGCGATCCTGGATGGGGGACCCTCGAGTGACGACTATCGGATCACGCTCAGTGGATCATCCGATGCGACGGTGAATTCAACGATCGTGATCGGCGAAGCGGTCGACAATCCTGGTGTCGATGATCTTTCAATCTTCGGGACCAACGTCGCTGACACCTTCGTGTTCAACGTTGACTTGGTGGAACGATTGGCGCCACGACCGATGGATTCTGCCGAAGGTTCGATGTTTGCGAGCCTCGACGAATTCTCCATCGACATCAAGGTCCGCAACAGTCAACTTACCGACGCCTTCCGCCAGCGAGTGGATTACCGCTCGGCCGAAAATGTGATGGTATCGGGTCGCGCTGGGAATGACTTGTTCATTGTCGACGACAGCAGCACGGAGTTGACCGTGAAGGGAGACGAAGGAGCGGACCGATTCTTCATTGGCAACGTGATCTCCACCAAGCCCTACGACGACCCACGGCTTGGAAGAATCGAGGTGGTCGACAAGATCACCAACGGGGTCAGCTTCCCGGCCGAGTTTTACGGGGGTTCTGGCAACGACTACTTCGAGGTCAACCACAACATCGCCGAGATTTCGTTGTTCGGGCAATCGGGTGACGACACGTTCTTCCTGCAAGCCCATCTCACCACGGAAACCGCCGACAACTTTACCCCCTCGGAAGAGATCAATGTGGTCAGCGAGGCGGGCGAGCGCGACATCCTTTCCTACGTCAAAAATGCTCCCGTCAACATCATCGGCGGCGATGGATTCGACACCCTGGTTGTCCTGGGCACACAAGTTGATGACGTTTTCACGATCTTTGTCGAGGACGTCGACGTCGACGGCGTGCTCGTTCCCACCCAGCGCATCTACGGGGCCGGACTGGTCATCCCCGAGATTCAGGGGATCGAGCGACTGATCATCTTGACCGGTGCGGGCGACGACACCGTCTACCTGTACGGAACACTCGATGACCAGGAAATCCAGATCATCACCGGCAGCGGCAATGACACGGTCCGGGTCGGTGGTGAATCGGTCGACCTGGACGTTGTGATTCCGGAGTCTCGCTACACGCAGGTCACGCGCATCCGGCAAGACGACATCGTGACGACGGAGACCGTCCTGACACGGGCGGCTTATTCCTATCTGGAGTTGGTCGGATACGGAATTGAAATCGGAAGCATCAAGTTGTTTCCACAGTTTCGTCGAGTGGACGTTCCGGCGAAGTTCAAGACGATCACGCGCCGCACGCCTCAGCCGGACATCCTGGAAGTGGAACAGATCACGGTGCCCGAATCGGTGTTGCCGGTCTTCGTGCCCGAAACCAGAAACCTCTCGGGTATCAAGGGACCGGTGATCGTTGATGGTTTGACTCGCAGCAATCTGCGTGACGCCGAAGGAAACCCCACAGGTCAACTCGGTGACGACTCGATCATCTTTGACAATCGGTTCGCTGATCAGGACCGCGACGACGATGGAGTGGCCGATGGGGTTGTGACCGGCTCGCTCAAGCGGCGTTTGGTCGAGGATGTTGTGATCACGACCGATGCGAGCCTGCTCGAAGGCGTCGTCCCCGCTGGGACATCGGCCGCCCTGCTGGATACCGTTGTCCGCAACAAGATTCGCGACTTGCACCGCATCCGGCGCGAAGGCTTGGTGGACGAGATCCTGAAACCGGAAAACCGAGCGGGAACGACTCCGGTGACGTTGCTGCAGGGGACGGCATTGCAGCAATTTACCTCCGTCGACCCACTGGCCGACTTTCTCACCTTTGCCGATCAGCATCCATTCACGGCAACGCTTGAGTCGGTGTTTGATCCGGTCGAGGGCCGTGAGATCGACCGGCTGCAGGTCTCCGAGTCGGCGGCGTTATCGTCCGGTGTGTCTTTTGAACTCGAGGTCGACTACGACTTGGAGTTTCGCATCACCGAGATTCGCTTGCTGGCCAGCGGACCGATTGAATTGGAGATCCCCAATACGTTCGTGACGGAACTGGTGGCGATCGAGAACGCGGCGACCTACGACACGGTGTCCGGTTTCGGCACCGGCAACGGTATCTACTATGCGGACTTCAACGTGGTCGAATTGAGTCTGACCGAAAGCGACGACGTGTTGGTTGTCGAGGATACGCTGGTTCATGCGGCAACTTCGATCTTTGCCGGTTCGGGTGCCGACGGTTTCGAGATCGCAGGAATCAGTGGGCCAGTCCAACTCGAGATGGGTAACGGCGACCAGCAGGTAATCGTTGGTGACGGAACACTGGAAAAGATCCGTGAGCGGCTCGATGTGATCGGTGGCCCCGGCGAGCAGCAGCTTGTCTTCGATGCGAGTGATCATGCGGGCGACCTGGAATTGCATATCGGCCGTGGAGAAACCCAAGGTTTTGTGATGCCAGGTTCGGTGCATTACGGATCCGGTGTCGAACAGCTTGAGTTGCGACTCGGGACTGGCGATGACTTCGTCACGCTTGCCCTCGGACAAGAACCCGACGGTTCGCCAGCCTCGACCGACCTGTTCCGGGCGACGCTCGACGGAGGGGACGGAAACGATCGAGTCGAGTACACGTTGTATGGTTCGATCGACGCACAGTCGTTCGTCGCGACGAGCGAAATCGAATCGGTCGAATTCTGGAGCGAGAACAACACGCTGGCCACCGATTGGACGGTGTCGGAGGGAGGGCTGCGGGCCGCGCGATCCGGAAATATCGAACGGGACTTGTTGACGACCAGCGGCGCGACATCGATTGCCCTCTCTCTCTCCGATCGACTCGACGGGGCCGACCGAGTGCGGATTCTCGACACACCGTTGTCACTGGCTGAAACCTTGGTGGATCTGCGCGGCGGTGACGATCAGGCGACGATTGGTGATCTTGATGCCGCGCGTCGCGTGGGGGACATCGCGTCACGTCTGGTGTTAAAGGGCGGGAATGGTCAGGATCGCCTGGTCGTGGATGATCGCTATGCCGCGGCGACCACGAGTCGGGTGGGCACCATTGCGACGTCGACGATCACTGGATTTGGAAACGTCGAGATTGATTGGTCGGAGTTTCAAGGCGACGACGCGAATCCTGGACTGACCTTCTTGGGGTCCGATCTCGCCGCGTATCAGTTGACGGTCCACGGCACGCAAACCGCGACGGCGATTGACCTCGGTGCAGGTTCCGATCGCGTTGTGGTGACAACGACATCTCATCCCCTGACGGTTGCTCTAGCCGAGGGCACCAACGAAGTGACCGTCCTCGCCGCCGGCGCACCGATGGTGGTCCGAGGCGATGCCACGACGGGACAAAACCGACTGATTCTTGATCGCTCTGCCACCGCGGCGGCCATCGCCAACGGGCTGCTCGAAGCCGGAAGTCAATCCGGCGGGGGAGTGATTCGTCGGGCCGCCAGCAACAATCCCGACACGCTTGAGTCCGCGACCATCACGTTTGAGAACCTTGATGATGTCGAATTGAAGCTTGGACACGGCAACGATTCGTTCACGGTCGATACGTCGTCACTGACCGAATCGATCTTCGCGGTCGACGGCGGGGACGGTAACGACACGATCAACGTTATATCATCTGCTTCTCCCACGACACTCACCGGTGGCGAGGGAGATGACCAGGTAGTCGCGTTGGTAGACAGCTTCCCGGAAGCCGATCAATTCACGTCGCTCAATTTGGATGTCGAGACCCTGGTGGTCGACAACCGAACCAACGGATTGCCCGTCGCCTGGACTCGTGTGGACGCAACACTCTTGCGAGCCCAAAGCGTCCCTTCGATCGGCGAACCGTTGGACGTGATCAACACGCGGGGAGCTGCCCTGACGCGGATTCGCGGAGGCTCCTCGGACATGGACTCACTGAGTGTCCAGACAGCAGCCGAGGCAGGCAGCATCACCGGCACGATCGATGGAGATCTTGTCGATTTGGAATCAGGCGTCGTCGTTCTGCAGCCCCGCGGCTTGACGCGTGTCCGCAACTTTGACATCGCGATCGATTTTGATGAGCTGTCGAGTCAGTTGACAACCGACGCCACTCGCTACTTCGAGGATGGCTTCACGTTGAGCACAACGGGAAGTCTTCTCGCGGACGATTTCGTGGGTCCTTCGCTGCGCACGGCGTCTCCCGATGACCGACTGACTCTGGTCGACACCAGCGGAGAGTCGTTCGCACTGATCTCGATGGATCTGGTTCGCTCGGCATCCAACGAGACGTCGATCCTCACGTTCGAAGGAACTCGCAGCGATGGTTTGCCCGTCGAGGCAACATTTGATCTTCCGATCGGCGTGACTTCGAAACGGGTAGACTTCCCAGGAAGCTTTGCGTCGCTGAGTTCGGTCTCGTGGACCGCCGGGCCGGTCACCATCGACAACATCGTGGCGGAACCGGTGGTGGTCTTGGGACCGTTTCCACAAGCCAACTCGGTGACCTCCGTGATGGACATCGATACGGTCAATCTTTCGATCAACGGTGTGACCAGTGGTGGCACATTCAATGGAACGCCATTCTTTGCCTCGCCCGTCGAAAACGGGACCATCGCCCAATTCCGATTCGCGGGCGATCTTAACCTCCCCGATGGGTCGGTGGTCCGAGTGGTCGGTAATCGTAGTCGTGGTGTTTCGTTCCTCGTCGGCGACAACGTTACGATCGGCGACGATGTGATCTTTGACTTTGACGCGGTC
>JARFQX010000847.1 GCA_029287555.1 Rubripirellula sp.
CGGCCTGGCTGAAGCGTACGGAGTCGTGGACGACACCAAGCTGTGGAGTGATTCCGCGGGTTCGCAGCGGATGACCATTGGCCAATCGCTGGAATTGGCCGTGCGGTCCGCATTGACTTCCCAGAAGAACAATCCGCACGGAGCCTGGCGGTACAGTCCGAATGGTAATGACGCTGATACGTCGGTCGCTGGTTCGATTTTGATGGGCTTGTTGGCGGCGAGGAACGCCGGCATCGAAGTGCCGGATGAAGCGATCGACCGCGCGATTGCCTATTTCGTCTCCATGACCGCCGAGTCGGGCCAGGTCGCTTACTCCGGGGGCGTCGGAGGATTCAATGAGTCCCTTGCCCGCATCTCGATCGGTACGTTGGTCTATTCCATCGCTCGGCGAAAAGACCTGCCGCAATTCAAACAGACGCTCGATTACATCAAAGAGAAAGCGCAAGGCGGCAGCAGCGGACACGGTGGCATCGAGTACCAGAGCTACTACCAAGCCCAAGCTCTATTCCAGGGCGATATCGAAACCTGGAAGAAATGGAACAAACAACTGATTGACCGGATGAAGTCGGAGCAGAAAGACAGTGGCGGTTTCGACGGGTCTCAAGGTCCCTATGTGGCGACGACCTTGTCGCTGCTTGCTTTGGCGGTGAACTATCGCTTTCTTCCCATTTACGAGCGTTAGGCCGGTGTCGCGAAGAGAAACGAGAAAGATCGCGCGATGCCTTTCGTTGGAGTCTCCCGTGCGCCCGCCCGGAAGCGTTGCCTGGGTTGGGATCCCGTGGGTTGGGATTGCGCAGGCGGCAATCATCGTTGCTGCGATGTTCTCGCTCACGCCCTTGTTCGCATCCAAGGCCCTGGCGGAAGGGCCGCGCCGGGGAATGTTGACTCTGATCAACGGCGACACCATCGAGGGATCCGTGGCCGAGATCGATTCGAACCAGATGATTGGCTGGCAGGGGAGCCAGTTTCTTGATCCCTTTCGATTTCGGTTGGGAAGTGTTCGTTCAATCAAGTACCCCGCGATTCGCAGCCAGGATGGGCCGATCGGTCCTTTTTCGTTCGAATTGACCAATGGCGATTTGATTGGCGACTTGGTCGGTTTGACAGCTGAGCGGGTCGTGATTGACGCTGATACCGTCGGAAGGGTCGAGCTTCGACGTGGATTGCTGCGGCACATTCATCGGATCAGCGATAATGATGCCGTGACGTTCTCTTCGCTGCGCGGCATGGAGGGTTGGTCCAGCTTGGGCGGCCGTGGAGAATCCTGGTCCGAAGATGGCGACCAGATCTGGACGAGCGATCGCGGCGCCGCGGTTTTGGCTCCCTTGTCTTTGCCGCGACGGGCAGTGATTGACATTGAGTTGTCCTGGGGCAATTCACCCGATTTTGTCGTTGCGTTGGGAGTCGATCCGAACTCGCAAGGGCTTTCTCAAACGGACGGTTGGCGACTGGAAACCGCCGATGATGGCTTGACGATTGTGCGGGAGGAGTCCGACCGAGCCGATGTTGCCAGACTTGTCGACTTGTCACGAGTCGGGCGGATTCGGCTGATCCTGTATCTCGACCAACAAGAAGGCCAGTTGCACGTCTTGCGGTCGGATGGAAAGACGATCGGTGCGATCGCCCTGCCTCCATCGGACGAGCCTCCATCGGACGAGCAACGAGCAACGTCCAAGTCGACGTCGACCGGCGACGCGAATCGAGGCGGCCAAAGCGGCAGTTGCATTGTTAACCGCGGCGACTCGCTTCGTCTCGAGCGTTTGCAGGTTTCTAAGTGGGTTGGCGGCATCCCGCAGGGGGACCTTCGGGGCCAGGCCAGCATCGCGATGGCCGATGGCAGCGTCGTCTCGGGACGGGTGACGTACGACGGGGCGACGGATGCTTTGCAGCTGCAGGGATCGGCGGTCAATCTGTCGCAAGTGATGGCGGTTCGCTTGAACCCGCAAATTGGGATGACCGACCCGGGGCCCTGCGCCCTGTTTCTTCGAGGGGGAATGCGACTGTCGGGCGAGCTTGTCGCGGTGGATCAGCGCGGTTGGACGCTCGGCGGCGAGAATTACGTCGGCCAGGTCTTGCTTCCCCACGAGGTGGTTCGGAGTGTGGTCGTTTTCGACAGTGACGCGGCGGACCGGGCAGTCAAACCCGTTCTTGGGCGAGTTGGCCGGTTGGAAATTGATCGAGACCGCAGCGCCGGACGGTTGATTGATGGGGATGCCGGTGGGGATCCGAAGGCCTTTGCACTCCGCTGGCAACCCTTGACCAGCGCGTCATCGGCGCGGATTCGAGCTTCGGCACTTGGCCGAGTTGTTTACCGCGAGCCGCCGAAAACAGATAGCGAAAGTGCCGCGGCAAGGATGCTGGCGCAACAGCGACTACGAAATCGTCAACAGCGTCGCGGTCTCAATTTCGGACAGCTGTTTCTCGAACGCGCCGACCTGACGCGGTCCGGACCGGTCAAGCGGGATGCTCATGTGATTCATTTTCGCTCGGGCGATGTGATCGCGTGTCGAGTCGAATCGATCGAAGAAGGCGGAGTCATGCTTTCGACGGCCAAGACCGATCGTGGCTTTGTCCCGCACGATGAAATCAAGGCGATCGAGTTCGTTTCCAATTCGCCGCCGCCCGATATCGACAAAGCAAAACGCGAAAGACTGTTGACGGTCCCCCGGCTTCAAAAGAAGAGCCCGCCGTCACATCTGCTCTGCTCTCACAATGGAGACTTTCTTCGCTGTCGCTTGATGGGAACGCGAGACGAAAGCTTTCAGGTTGAGATTCAATCGGACCTGTTTCCGATTCCAAGGGATCGAATTGCCCAGATCATCTGGTTCCATTCGGATGAAATCCCTGCTGAGACCGGAATCATCAGCGGCAATGCGACGAACAACGCTTCGGTGATGGTTGAACCAGAGATGCCAGGTCACCAAACGGCCGATCAGTACGAGGGACTAGCGCAAGTGGTTCTCCGAGACGGCAAACGCGTTACCTTTGCGCCGACCGCTGTTCAAGAGGGATCGATTTTGGGAACGAGTCGCTGGGTTGGCCCTTGTGAGTTCGATCTGGATGACGTGGATCAGTTGTTGTTGGGTAACCAGATCGCCATCGACGTGGCCGACATCTCCTACAACCAATGGAAATTGCGACCGGCCGTCGAGCCCCTGGTGACTGCGGAGATGCAAGCCGAGGGAGAGCCTGCAAGCCCGCAAAAGTCACCGTTGGTCGGCACCGAAGCACCGCCTTTTCGCTTGGGATTGCTTGACGGTGGCTCGTTTGATTTATCGGAGAGCCGAGGACAAACCGTTGTGCTCGCCTTTTGGGCCAGCTGGAGTGCACCGAGTATGCGAACGATGCCGATGGTCGCCAAGACGGTGGCGCAGTTCGACCCCTCGCTCGTCCGCCTCGTGTCGATCAATCTGCAGGAGTCCGCGGAGCAGGTTCGATCCGCACTCGAGCGAATCGAGCTCGGCACCGACGTGGTGCTCGATCCCGATGGAGCCACCGCCCGCGAGTACGAAACGAGTGTGATCCCGCAGTTGGTGGTGGTGGGTCCGGACGGCAAAATTCAAGGGGTACTTGTCGGGGGTGGGGCCGATTCGGTGGAAGCGCTCGCCGAGCGTATTCGTGAAATTCTGCAACGGTAGACGAATTCGGAGCGCGGACCCATCGCTCGCTGGCGCTTGCACGATGCACCGACTGGACGGAATGTCGTGACGGATTCCCGAGTGGGGGATTCGTGGGACTGTGAAATCGTAGCCTCGGAGCGATCAAGCCAGGGTAGGAGCCTTCGGCAGGCGATGCGACCCCCGTTTGCAGGTGGTTGCGATTGCCTAGAATCATCGCTGAACCTTTGCCTCCCCTTGCC
>JARFQX010000905.1 GCA_029287555.1 Rubripirellula sp.
GGCGGTTTCACCGGGCGGCACGAAGACGTCTTCGGGTATCTCGGCATCCTCGACGGCAACATTGGGTCGCACGAAACCAAAGCCGCCTCCCATTGCCAGTCGAAACTTGCCGCGGAGGGTGTCACTCGGGCCGCCAACCGACCCGACGCTCATCACCAAATGATTCGACCCGTAAAGCAGGCGTCCCTCGAGCACCAATTGCTTGATGACGCGACGAAGCTCGCGATATTCATCGGGATCGAGTTTGAGTTGTGCAGCGATTTGCTTCGGTTTGCTGGGACGATATTCGGGCGATACGACCAATCGCATCAGGCGATCGGCCAATTCATGTGAGATTTGCATAAAGAGAAGATATCCGATTTCTTCCTAAGTTCGAGCGGGCTGCGAAGTAATCGAGAGCGTGGGCATGCCGATGTATCGAGTCGCCGAGGGGCTCGAAAGACCATGAAAACTAGAAGAAAATCAGCTTCAAGTCGGGTAAGGCGAAGCAGAACCCGAACCGCAGAGAATGCTTGCGAATGCCCCCGGTAAGATCGTGTCCCCACATCGCCCTTTCCCCTATGTCGCTCCAGAAAAATATGAAGGTCCACAAGATTGACTCAGCTGACCGGCCAGTTTTTCACGTAGAATCCCAGGTTATTTGGTTATTCGTCCGCAAGCGGACCGCGGCGAAGTTCGATAGATGAGCCCGTTGAATCACGGTGCAGCGATACGATCACCAAGCATGCTCGCTCCCAAGATCACGATTACGTCCATCGCGATATTGATGGGCGTCGTTAGCACCGCAATCTTTCGCAAGCAAGCGACAGCAGCGACTTGCCCAGTGCACAATCGATACGCCGGAACGCTGGCGATCATCGTCGCTTGGGCCCTGATCATGGGCAGCGTCGGTCTTGTGATCTACGCTTGGTTTCTCATCGACGCCTAGTGGTATCGACGAAGTACGAGAACCAGGCCTTGAAACGATCGGCTCTGGGGACCCAGTGCTCCCAGAAATGCTAATCTCGGACAATCCGCTTACTGCCAATCGCTGGTTCCGTGCGACAGCGGAGTGCCATGTCCCCATGTCGCCTGTCCCCATGTCGCCTGTCCCCATGTCGCCTGTCCCCATGTCGCCTGTCCCCATGTCGGGGCCAGCTCCGGAATCCGAACTATCACCAAGCCACCGACACACGCGAGACACTTGACTGTCCCAGGATGACGGAAGTCACGCTCGGAGTAGCCGCGGCGATGCGGAAGCTGATCGGCTGACCGCGCGGTTATTTCGGATTTTGCGTCCAGCATCCAGGTACTGGAGGGCATGGCGCTTTATGTTGATGAAAGTTTTGGGGACGACGAGTTCCATCGTCCGTGGGCCAAAGCGACCATGCCCGATCTGCCTGCTCGACTCGCGGTGCCTCGCTTATTGAGTCGATACCTGATGACGGTGAGCCTGATCACGATGAAGACACATACCTTGATCCTCGCGAAAGTACTGTTGTCGATTCTGTTCACGGGGCTTGCTCATGCCGCTCCGGCGAAACCTAACGTTCTGTTCATCGCGATTGATGATCTAAACGACTGGGTTGGATGTTTCGGCGGTAACCCACAGGTGAAGACGCCGAACCTTGACAGGTTTGCCGCCGACGGCGGGATGGTGATGATGAATGCGTACGCGCCCGCCACGGTTTGTTGCCCGTCGCGATCCGCGTTGCTGACTGGAGTGCATGCACACAAGACAGGTGTCTATGGCAACAAGAACAACCTGAAGAATGCCCCGAAGGCAGAGGGTCTGTTGACGTTGCCGGAGTACTTCAGCCAGAACGGCTACCACTCTCTGTCGATGGGAAAAATCTTCCATCGGCACCCGCTGCCTGGAGATACAGGGAATACCAAGTCCGACCAGGGCCAGTGGGCGTTTGACGAGTACCACAGGACACTCGGCGGGATCGGACCTGCGAGCAAACAACGCCCCGTCAATAATCTGCCCAATCTGCCTAACGAAAAACCCTCGTACCACTACCACGCATTTGACTGGGGACCGACGGCGCTCAATGACGAAACCGAGATGCTGGATTACAAGACGGCTAGTTGGGCTGCGGAACAATTGACGACGCGGGACTTTGATGGAAAGCCGTTTTTCATGGCCGTCGGGATCAGCAAGCCGCACCTGACCTGGTACGTGCCACAGAAGTATTTCGACATGTATCCCTTGGACGAGATTATGTTGCCGAAGACGTTGGCGACGGATCTGGACGACGTTTTGGACCGCAACGGGAAGCCTGTCTATGCCCCGACCGCTTCCTGGCTGCGAGCGGAAAAATACGGCAGGCACAAAGAGGCCGTGCAGGCATACTTGGCCACGATTACTTTTGTTGATGACTGCATCGGAGTGCTTCTGGGCGGTTTAGCTCAGAGCAGGTATGCCGACAACACGATCGTGATGTTGTGGGGCGATCATGGCTGGTTCCTGAGCGAAAAAAAGCGATACGGCAAGACTCAACTCTGGCAGGAGTCGTGCCGCGTACCGCTAATGGTTAAGGTGCCGGGAGTCACTCCCAAGAGCAAGCAGTGCGACGGAGTTGTGAACCTGATCGATATGTATCCGACAACTGTCGAGCTCTGCGGTCTGCCGGAGAACCCGGTGCTCGACGGTCGCAGTTTCGCGCCGCTGCTTCGCAATCCGGACATGGCATGGAACCATCCGACCCTGACGAACGGTTGCAGGCCCGGTTTCTATCGGGTGTACGACGGCCGCTACAGCTACATCATCGAGCAGTCGCGGGGCGCCGAGGAACTCTACGACCACCGCCGGGACCCGATGGAGTGGACCAATCTGGCCGGCCAAGCGGAGTATGCTGTGACCAAGACGCGACTCAGGGCTTCGGTCCCGAGAATTGAAGAGCCCAAAGCTCCGGAGAATCAGGATCCCAGCCAAGTGACGGGTACATCGCAATGAGGGGCCGGCGAGCCGGACAAGTGCGAACGTCCATTACCGAAAAACGCATCCGCTGACGATGGATTGGACGCCTCAAGGTGAGTCGTAGCGATAGACTTTCAACGCGTTCAGGTCGCGGACAAGAATTCCGCCATCGAAGACGCCTAGATGTGCCCAGGAATCATCCGCAACCTTTCGCTTTGCCCAGATGTTCAATGAATCACGACTCGGCTCGACCGACATCAGTTCGCCTTCGCTGTTGAGTGCCAACAAGACTCGATCATTGCGGACAAAACTGAGGTATTTCCCCAAAGGCTTTCCGGTCCACAGGACTTTCCCGTCGTCGGCATCCAAAGCGGTCAGTCGTTCATTGCTATTGTGAACGAAAATGGTCTCGCCATCGGTAACCGGTGAAGACATGTAAGCCTGCGTGTTTTGATTCCAAGATTCGGTCGCAACATAATCGTCACCACGCTTCGAAATTTCGAAGCACTGGCTTCGCCCACCTCTCGCCGCGGTATAGATGCGATCTCCGATCACAGTCGGCGTCAAAATGTTCATGTTTCGGTAAGCCTCGATCCGAACAGACCACAGCAGCGAACCGTCAACCAAATCAACACCGCACAAACGTGTCCGGGTTGGGACAACCAATTGCCGCGTTCCCGTGATCGTTTCGATCACCGGGCAACCGAGCGCATCATCCTCGTCGCCCTCGTCATCGAGCGTTTTCCAAAGGGTCGAACCGTCGGCGAGCGACAGTTTGACGGTTGCTCCGCCGGCCATGACGTACACGGAACCACCGTCAATCAACGGAGAGCAGACTCCACCAAACGGCGGGCGGCGAGCATTGAAGCGTTCGGCCAGGTCCGCTTTCCACCGGATTCCACCGGTGTCCGGTTCCAGGCACACAACCTCGTCCCGCATTCCCAAGATCACCAATGAGCCCTCAGCGAGAACCGGCGTGGATTTGATCCACGAACCGTTCGCCATCGCGTAACCCGGGACGGTAATCGCCCCTTCCCATTGCCGCGTCCAACGAACTTCGCCCGTTGCCAGATCCAGTGCGGTGATGCGTTCGAAAGTCTTGTCAACGGTTTCGCTGGTAAAGATCGTTTTCCCATCGGTCACGGGACCACTGTAGGACGGCCCGAGTCGCTTTTCCCATGCCAGTTCGAGTCTGGAAAGGTCTTCGGGTAGCATACCCGGCCAGAAACCGTCGCGACTGGGCCCACGCCATTGGTTCCAAGAGGCATCCTCGGATAGGACGTGTGCGGACGAAAGAGTCATGAGCAAGAGAATCGCCAGATATCGCACTGTTGTTGCCTTCCGCTGAGATAATTGGAGTTCTCGATTGCCAGTCATTCGTGTTCCACATTGGCGATGCAGTACAACGCCTCGGCTGTGCGAAGGAAGATTCGACCGTCAGAGATCGCTGGCGTGCCCCACGACATGCCGCTGACTTCGTTCGCGCTAATCACTTCAAACTCGTCGCCCGGCGCGATCATGTGTGTCGTGCCGCTCGAATCGAGCGCGAATATGTGTCGTCCATCAGTCCACGGTGATGCCCAGAAC
>JARFQX010000909.1 GCA_029287555.1 Rubripirellula sp.
GACAAGACAATCGAGGCAATGGTCACGCGCGATGCCGGAGATGTGGTTGGAGTGTTGCCGTGACAATCATGAACACCAGCTGTTTGAGCCAACCTTGGTGCATGGATGCAGTTTCATCTCCGCAGGTGTCGGTGGGAACGCAGGCCAACACGAGTAATTCGCGGTGGATGCAGGCGGTGGCGATCGTCCTTGCCATGGCTTGCTCCGTCGGTTGTCGTCCCAAGTATCGTGACGATCTCGATTACACCTACAGCGTTCAGCAAACGTGGCCTCTGGAGGATTTGAATCACGGCGAGATCGTGCAATTTGAATCGGTCTTTTGGGACCCAGATGACACGGTCTCACTGCGCAAGTTGATTGTCGACGATCGGATTGCTGCCGGGCGTGATGTCCTGGAGATCGGGACGGGCACGGGAGTGTTGTCCATTCTCGCTCTGCAAGGTGATGCGAAGCGAGTGGTGGCCACTGACATCAATCAAGCGGCCGTGGCAAACGCGAAATACAATGCCGCGATGCTCGTGCCGGAACTGCAATTGGAAGTCCGCCAGGTCGATCAAGAACATCCGGAAGCCTTCGACGCGATCGACGACACGGAGCGTTTTGATTTGATCATTTCCAATCCGCCCTGGGAGGATGGGACGGTCACCAATCCCGCTGATCACGCTTTTTATGATCCTGGCTTCACGCTCATGAATTCGCTCTTGGACGGATTGCCTAAGCACCTGAAGCCGGGTGGTCGGTGTTTGCTCGCGTACGGACATCGGCCGGCGATCGAGAGGTTGCGATCGGAATGCGAGCAGCGTGGTTTCGAGTTCAAAATCCTCGACGAACGAGACTTGAAATCGCTCGAGCAAGATTTCCTGCCCGGCATGCTCGTCGAAGTTCGACCACCGCTCCAGCTTCAGGCCTCGTCTGCGGTTGACTCGAATGCAAAACAGGCATCCGGCCAGCGGAGTGACGCCGCCGGCGACCAGGCGCCCGGGGAAGCCTCGCGAGACTGATTCCAATCTTGGCCGAACGGGGAACCGGTGCGTGTTTCGGTCGGAGGCGTCAACCTACCTTCGACCACGATCGAAAAACGTTTCCGATCGCCCTAATACAGGTGAGACTCGGTTGTCAAGGCCGCTGCCAATGGAGAGAAAAACTCTCGGGTATTTGCCTTGCGAACGGCGCGTCAACGTCACTACCATGAAGGGATCTCACGACGACATTTCTTTCCATTCAAGTTATTCGCGAGCAACGTGCTCAACGCGTTGTGGGACCTACTCAATGTCAGGCACTATAGATGATCCACTACACTTGCGATCGTTGTAAGCGCCAGATCAATATCGCGGACCAGACCCGTTACATCGTTCAGATCGACATCCGATCGGCCGTCGATCACTCGCAAGAAGAGTTAGAAGACGATATCGATCATCTCGCTGAGTTGCATCAGATGCTCGAGGGGATCGCCGATTCGGATATTGAGGAAGAGTCGTGTGAGTCGAGTCATCACGGACGATACGATCTCTGTCCAGAATGTCATCGCCAATTTCTCAAGAACCCGCTCGGTCGCGATGCCACGCTAGCTCTCGGCTTTAGCAATAACTGAAGCGACCGCCAAGCGTCCGCTACGGAAGCGATACGGCGGTCGCCCCATTCGGTGCCGACTTGCTGTTCGGTGCCGACTTGCCATTCGGTGCCGATCAACTATGTGGTGCTGATCAACTATTCGGTGCCGGTGCGCTCTCGGGGGCTGATTCGCTGAGCCCGACGAATGCATCCCGAAGATCTACATACTCGAGGATCGCAACGCGAAGCGGCATTGGCAAACGCTTGATCTGTTTGTCCAAGTGTGGATCAGCTCGATCCAACAGCAACCGTCGCAGCCAGTCGCCTTGCTGACGCGAATCGTCTTCGAGGTCGAATTTCGCGGCAACGTGGCGGAGCATCGAAGAGAGTGAATCCCGCTGGCGAGCACGGTGCGCCGCGGCGAGCGAACGCAGGGCGAATTCTGCATCGGCCAAGGAACGTGCCAGCGACTCCGCTTCCGCGTCATGGTTTCGATAAGCTGCCACAACGAAGTTGGCGGCACCGAGCATCACGGTTTCGCGCTCCCAGCCAAATGACTTCCGTTCTCCCTTTGCTAGTACCGAAACGTCGAGTAAGCTTCCCCGCCAATGTTCGGGAACACCAAGGGTGATACGAAAGGTTTTTTCTCCCTCGAGAATCTGTTGCGTTGTCCACCGCAGTTTGAAGTAGACGCCTCGGCCGCGATTGATGGTTCCGGCTGCCGTGACGGCTTGGACTGGAGCCAAGCGATCGAACTGGATCGTCTCTTGCTGCTTCTTGGAATGGTCGGCCGCTGCGTTAACCCGAACCAAGTGCCCGTAGGACCCATCGAGACCGATCCCCATCCCGTTATTGTTTTCCGTCGTATTCTTGACCTGGATCGGTGTTGCCAATTCACTGGCCGTCTCGGTGCGCGGCGCGTAGTCGACGATCCAAAGCGATCGGTCACGTGGTTGCAAGCGAACCAACCACTCATCGATGGGAGGTGTTTCCGACGAGAGGATCATCGCGGAGAGGCGAAGCTCGATGGTCACACTTCCCGGGGCATCCGCTGATTCGACCGCCGCCGCGATCGAAGGCAAGTCGAATTGGACAGGAGCCTGTGGGTTTAGATTTGGATCGGCCGCCTTGGAGGAAGCGGCAATCGCCGTCGAGTGAAACAACACATAGCCAGTCAGCAACACGATGGCATGGCGATGGTTCATGGTGAACTCCTTTCCCGGTGATATCCGGATCACCTTCAATTCCGAAGTGCTCTTCC
>JARFQX010000964.1 GCA_029287555.1 Rubripirellula sp.
CGCGGCCGAACTGAGCATCATCGGTCCGGCGAATGGCATCTGCGGCAGATCAAAAAGCCCCAGATGCGGCACATCGGATCGCACCTGCCACAACGGCCAGGTAATCCACACCGTGACGCATTGACAAACGACACCGATGACAACCAACAGTCCGCGTGTGTCGCCCAGTTGCCGATAAACCGGAAGCCAACGCAGTAGACGGAACACGGCATCCCAACGCGATGATGCTTCTCGGTTTTCGGTCTCGGACAGGAAAATCGCCATGGCTCCGGTTGTCTGCTCTCTGGCCAGCGGCGCAGCCTGAAGGGGCGGCGTCGACAATGGCAACTTAGCTGGATTCAAAGCGTGCGTGAACCGCGATCCGGCCCAAACTCGAAAGACCGTTTTCAACAATCATACGCGTGCGAAATTCTGGAGTCATGTAGTCATGCTCCGCATGACACCACAACTAAACTCACGCTACCGTTCCCGAGACGAAGCATTGTGCGTATATTGAGTTCCAGAGAGGGTGCGTCATGCACAGTATGACCCGCGGAGAAGATCGTGGCGCGGAGGGGCAGTTTGGATGGAGTATCGACGTGCATTTGTTCCGGGCGGGACATTCTTCTTTACGGTGGTGACTTACGACCGTCGCAAAACGTTTTCTCAGCCGGCGGCGGCTCGCCTGCTCGGCAGCGTTCTTCGGCGATGCATCGCCCGGTGGCCGATGACGGTTCACGCGATCGTTTTGTTGCCCGATCATTGGCACACGATCTGGTCGCTGCCAAGCGGAGACGACGCGTACCCGACGCGGCTGGGTTGGGCCAAGAAGGAATTCCCAAGCATTGGCTATCGATCGGTGGTTCCGAAGCTGCAGTTTCATCCGGAAAAAGGCGTCAACGCCGCCGGGGTGTTTGGCAGCCGAGGTACTGGGAGCACACGATCGAAGACGACAATGATTTTCAGAACCATTTCGATTATGTCCATTGGAATCCGGTCAAGCACGGGTACGTGCGGTGTCCGAAGGATTGGCCGCATTCCAGTTTCCATCGTTGGGTCAGGCGAGGGGTGTATCCAGAGGACTGGGGATGTTACACCGAAGGCCAAGGCACCCCGCCCAAGACCGTCGCCGCCATCGAAGACGCGGGCGAACCGTAAACGCATTTGGCATCCGTCCGTCATGCTCTGCATGACAACCGCGATCCGGTCAACCGTGTAGGTCATGCTCCGCATGAATGTGTAGGTCATGCTCCGCATGACGAATAAAATAGAGGGATTGTCATGCGGAGCATGACCTACCCAACTCGTAACTTGACGCTTTCAGGCGTTAAAGCGTTGTCATGCAGAGCATGACCTACTCAACTCTGTCCCACCGTGCGAGCACCGATGAAAATTGGACTGATTTGCCCGGAAGTTCCCGGACACCTTAATCCCCTTAGCACGCTGGGAACAGAACTGCAGGGCCGGGGTCACCGCGTCGTGCTACTCGGTGGACAGACGCTGGCGAAAGAGACCGCGAGCCGAGCCGGCGTCGAATTCTGTGAACTCGGGGCGGGTGATCAAATGGTCGACCGCTTCGACGAGGAATGGCGGAAATTGGGGGAGAGCAAAGGCATCGGAAGCATGCTGCAAACCGGTCGGCTATTCGGTTTGGCGGCAAAGTTCCAACTCAATCACTTGCCCAAGGTTCTTCGCGCGGAGAACTTTGATGGCTTGATCATCGACCAGCTTAGCCCAGCGGCCTACGTTGTGGCCCGCGAACAATCGATTCCAACGGTCCTCGCCTGCAACGCACTGGCGATGCAACCGGACCCGCTCATCCCCCCTCCGCCGCTCTTTTGGGGATTCCGCGATGATGCATTCGGGCGGATCCGAAATCGAATCGCCAAGTCGCTGCTAATTCCGGTCTACGACTGGCTGGCGGACTGCAAAGAGACCGGCATTAGCCCGCTGATGTTGGTGTTCGATAGTGAGCACGGCCTTGCAAATATTGCTCAGCAGCCAGACTTCTTCGACTTTCCGCGGCAGTCATCGCCATCGCAAGTTCACTACACGGGACCATGGCACCGTCGTGAACGCGACGACGCAACGACCAGTTTCCCGTGGGACTGGCTCGATGGCCGGCCCTTGGTTTATGCCTCGATGGGGACCTTGCAGAACAAGCTGACGCACGTGTTCGAAATGATCATGGAGGCGGTCGCCTCCCTTCCCATGCAGGTCGTGCTCAGTAAAGGCGGCGGCGGTGTAAATGTTCCCAGGCGGGTCCCCGACAATGTACTCGTGGTCGAATCGGCGCCCCAACTTCGTCTTTTGGAACGCGCATCGCTGGCGATCACGCACGCCGGGCTCAATACCGCGCTTGAATGCCTGTCCCATGGTGTGCCGATGTTGTGCCTACCGGTAACCAACGATCAACCGGGCGTCGCCAAGCGAGTGGAATGGCTCGGCGCCGGCCGCGCGATTCCAGAGAGACGTGTGACAGTCCGCAGGCTCAAGAGAGAGCTGGCGAAACTACGGGACGATCCCTCCTACGCCAGAGCCGCAAAGGCTTTTCAACAGCAACTCTCGGAGACGCCCGGGCTAAAGATGGCGGCAGACGTCATCGAGAAAGCGTTCACCAACCGAGAGGAAGAAAGGGGATGCACGTCGATCTTAGAATCAAATCGGAACGAGCAAGCTTAGCCACTCGGCTTTCCCTTTCATGGCCTTTTGTCAACCTTGACCATAATGCCCAGAAGGCGCCGAATACCCTCAGGTTCTTACGGATTCCGAAGCTCCGGTTTCGGAAACACCGACAAAAGAGTCCTGGCATTCCTGACAACTTTTCTTCGCTCGAAAGAAGACAGCCACGAAGGACACGAAGCAACACGAATGACTAACAAACCAGGGAAGCATCGCAGGGAGACTATCAATTCATATCAAGGCGATGTTCGAATCCACGAATGCAGGCGAAACGTCGTCAAACCGACGGGGATTCTCATTCGACGCCTGGCTGCAGATCATCGGGCCAGTTCTCCAAGACGGTGTCCGTTGGTTCGGTCGAATCGTCGACACCATCTTCCGGCGGGACGAACGGGCGTAAGCCACGGGGTTCTTCCGCAGATGAAGTCATGATCACCTGTCTTTCCTTCGTGCCGTCCTTATTGATGCCAAGCAGATCTTCCTCGTTAGTGTCGATTTCTCCGGAGCGCACGACTTGCGCATCGCCATGGGTCATTGCAAAATCGGCAGCGAGACTCACCGCACCATGGATCGGAAACGCCGCCGAGCAGCCCGGCTTCTTTGGATTGCAAGGTTTGTTCCCTTTCTCCCCACCTCCTCCTCCGCCGCCGCCGTCGTCTACCGAACTGCCGACCATCACTTCATTGATCCAGCTCAGGTAGGGCGCGACTAAGATCCCTCCCATACCGCTACCAAAGAACGGCGGACTGATGACGCCAAAAGTAGAGTTGTAGACCGAATAGCCGAAGGTATTGATCGCAGCGAGTCCGCCCACCTGGCCACCTTCGACCAAGAAACTAGGACCACCGGAATCGCCGCCACCGAGGTTTGCCTCGACACCGACGGGCAACTGGTTCGTGCCAATTAAGTCGTATCTCGCGTCGTTTGGATGGTCGAAATCGGCGCGCCAAATCTTGTCTTTATTCAGACTATTACCAGATCCCTCACCGTTATCATCGAAGTGATTTCCGCCGTGACGCTTCACGCCGAAGTCTGTGCCGAGGTTATTATCGTATCCGTCGTTTCCGTCGCCGCTTAAGCCAAATCCCACCATTCTAAATTCCGACCCGCCGGGAACCGTCGCCTCCTCGAAATCGTGGGGTTCCACCGGTGCTGGTTCCTTCAACTTGATCAACGCAATATCGTCGCTGACGCTTCCACCGCGTCCGAAGCCGTTGAAATTGGGATGGAGGATCAGCCGCTCTGCAACGATTCCATTTGCCGTATCACCATCGGGATAGAACGTGACCTCACGGGCCTTAAAATCAGCCCGCCCATTGTTGTTGCTGTCGAGGCAGTGACCTGCGGTCAACACCCAGTCGCCATCGGTTTCTTCGTCGCCCCCGATCGTGATCGGGTCATTTACCAACGTTCCGGTGCATATGAAACTACCGGCCCGACCGCGCATCCAAAGGCTTCCGACGGCTTCGTACTCGGCAGTCACTCGATCCAACGGTGCATCGCCGGGCTCGCCACTCGCAACGATCATCGGAACATATTCAACGGCCGCGTGTTCGGCCGAAGTCACCGGTAGAATCTCGCCCGCGATGCTGGCCAGGACAAGTCTCCGTTCCAAGGATTCAATACGGAGCAATCTCATTTTCATCGACAATATCCTTCGAAAATGGCTCGACCTGTACATTCCGGGCGGCCGCTTAGTCTACCAAGTCAGCGGGCCGCGGGTTAACTCAATAAGCCCCGAAATTGACGCGTTTAACTCCCGTGCATTCGTCGACCTGACGCACTCCGAGCTCGACACGTCCAATCAGCAACCGGCTTTTCCCGCCGACAGCACCCGAACTCGCGACTTGAGGACCCTCAGGTCGTTCGTTCGAGCATTTTGGATTTAAGGGTCATGATCCTGCCCCGACACCGATGGTCGTCCGCTGGCGAAATGCAAAATCACCGAGGATGAATCAACTCCGTCGACGTTTCTGTCGTTCACGGTCGATTGAAGGAACATGAACGGATCCTTCTTTACCATAATGAGAAAAGCATCACGATCGTGATGGCGATCGAAACAAGAACATGGCAATGGGCGAATCATGGCAATCCACGCTTCGAACCAATTGCCTTCCACCACGAAGAATAGAAGGTCATGAGCAACAAACCAGCGAGTCGGTTCCTCGGCTTGATTCTCTTTCTCTTGCTCGGTGTTTGCCAGGTGAGCGCCGCCAAACCAAGACCGAACGTTCTGTTTCTAGCCGTCGACGACATGAACGATTGGATCGGATGCCTGGAAACGACGCCTCGCGCCTTGACGCCGAATATCGACCGACTTGCCGCGCGCGGTGTCAACTTTAGCAATGCGCACACGGCGGGTGTGTT
>JARFQX010000973.1 GCA_029287555.1 Rubripirellula sp.
CCCCCGACACCAACACTACGGCGAAGTCGTCGGCAGCGTCAGATGTGTATAAGAGACAGGCTTTGGGGTGGCGTTCGGTGAGGGATGGCTGGGACTCGAACCGAACAGGACATCGAATAACGAAGCGGGAGTATTCCCAGCCGTAGCGGCGGGCGGTGGATTGGACGCCATCGGCTGACCGGTCGGGGAACCCGCCGACGCTTGGGGAACCACTCCAGAACGATTGGTTGCCGCCGAGCTAGCTGCCGGCCAATGGGGAGACATCTGATGCACATAGCCGTCGGCAGGTCGGACATGCGACGGGGCAGGCGTTTGGTGGCGATCCAACTGGATCACGGGATTCGAAACGACCTGGGCCGTCAACGGGTTGGCAGAATCCATTCGGAAGGGCATCGCCTTCGCTTCAGTCGGGCGTCGATTCAGCTCAGCCGCGTAACGGTTGCTGTCCAATTCGGCCAGCCTCGGACGGCGAATCAGTTGGTTCACCACGCTCTGGTTACCGGGCGTATCGGTCACCAGCAACTGTAACGACATCTGCTTCCAGATCTCGGTCGGCAGGAACTGCAGCTTGCCATCGTCGGAGAGTTGCCGCATGTCCACTTCGGCCCATTGCTTCATCTCGTCGGTGACGTAGCGAAGCCGCATCTCCTTGACCTTCGTCGCATCTTGAACACGGATGGAAAGATCGACGCGGCCGTCGGCATCCGCATCGGCAAGCATCGTCACGCGAGGCTTGGTGGTGTCGACGTAGACCTTAAGCTGTGACTCGATCTTGCCCGTTGGATGAGCTCGACCCAGGGCATCAATCGTGCGTGTGGCAAACCAGAATTCGCCATCTTGGTTGGCTTCGAATTGAAACTGCTTGCCGGCTTCACCGGGGCGCTTGCGATCGAGCAATTGCCAGGCATCGTCCGGACCACGCGAAACAAACAGATGCACCTCGACCGGTGATCCCCCGCTGGCATCGACCGAAAAGGGAATCGAAAAAGCCCGAGACCCCAAAATGAAACAGTTCTGGCTCGGCGGGACGAAGGGGCTCGGAGGAACGTCGTCGGCATCGGAAGCCGTCACGATGCCCCGCGAAGCCTCCCCGGCGCCCGGCGAAGCCTCCCCGGCGCCCCGCGAAGCCTCATTGGCGCCCGGCGAAGCCACCTCGACCGCCCGCTCCGACTGCGGTCCATCGATCCCCGCCATCTCAGCGGACGCCATCTTCGAGGACGCCGAGCGTCCCGAATCGGAGCCGAGCAGGGCCGGGGGCAGCGGCGCATCGGTGACCTCGACAGCGGCCGCGATCTGCATCAGCATGGAAGCGGAGACCACGGCACACGCGGTAATCGATCTCGCTCGAATAACCAGTTGCATGTCCTCGCCGAGGATGGGTGTCGTGAGGTGAAACGGGGGGGAGCAGCGCGAACCGAATCCCACCTACTCGGCTTCGTCGCGGCGACCTCGGTTTCTTGAGGTTTTCGGTGACGGAGCCCGGTTCAAGCCCCGAACAGCCTCGACTCGACGTCTCTCCAGGAATCGCCTGCCCAATTGTTAGCATTTCCCCCACCCACAGAGACTTCCTGACTCGATGAACCACAGTTGCTATCACTACGACGTGATCGTGATCGGAGCCGGTCATGCCGGCACCGAGGCGGCGGCCGCGGCGGCGAGGCTGGGAGCCAGAACGGCGCTGCTGACGACCAACCTCGACACGGTCGGCCAGATGTCGTGCAACCCGGCAATTGGTGGCGTCGCCAAAGGCCAAATCGTCCGTGAAGTCGATGCCATGGGTGGTCTGATGGGTCAGGCGATCGATGCGACCGGGATTCAGTTCCGGCTGCTGAATCTTCGCAAGGGTCCGGCGATGCACAGCCCGCGGGCTCAAGCCGACAAGAAGGCCTACCAACAGCACATCAAGCATCAGGTCGAGTCACTGGCGAATCTCGAACTACGTCAGGAGTTGGTCGAAGATCTGTTGACCGAAGAGGCGGGGGAGACACGGCGAATCGTTGGCGTTCGAGTTCGCGGCGAAGCCGAGTATCGGGCAGCCGCGGTCGTCCTGACCACCGGGACATTCCTGCAAGCAATCATGCACACCGGTGACGCCAAGACCTCCGGGGGCAGGGCAGGGGAGGGGACTTCGTCGGGCATCAGCGGTGCGCTGCATCGACTGGGGATTCAAATCGATCGATTCAAAACAGGCACGCCGCCTCGATTGAACGCTCGCACGATCGACTACTCGCAATTGGACGAGCAACCGGGCGACGATCCACCCCAACCTTTTTCGTTTCTGACCGAACGACTGCAACTGGAACAATTGCCGTGTCACATTACCTACACCAACGAGCAGGTTCATGAGTTGATCCGCGCGAATCTCGATCGCGCACCGATGTACAGCGGCAAAATCAACTCGCGCGGCCCCCGCTATTGTCCAAGCATCGAGGACAAAGTGGTTCGGTTCGCCGACAAGGACGGCCATCAATTGTTCCTCGAGCCGGAAGGTCGCAACACGCAAGAAGTCTACGTCAACGGCATCTCAACCAGTCTGCCGCGCGATGTCCAAGATCAAATGTTCAAACTCATTCCAGGGCTCGAGCGGGCCACGATCATGCGATACGGGTACGCGGTGGAGTACGATTTCTGTCCACCGACCCAACTGTGGCCGCACTTGGAATCAAAATCGGTCTCGGGTCTGTTCTTGGCTGGCCAGATCAACGGCACCACGGGCTATGAGGAGGCCGCCGGCCAGGGACTGATCGCAGGACTCAATGCCGCTCGCCAGGTTGCCAAGCAAGCGCCCTGGGTGCCGACGCGTGATCAGGCTTACATCGGTGTGCTCGTTGATGACCTTGTCACGGCCGGCACCGATGAACCGTATCGCATGTTCACCAGTCGGGCTGAGTATCGACTGCTGCTTCGCCAAGACAACGCCGATCGCCGCTTAACGCCCGTGGCCGAGGAACTGGGTTTGATCACTGCGGAGCGTCGGAGCCGGTTTGCCGGAAAGCTTGCCGAGATTGACCGTGCACTGCGGATCCTCAAGCAAGCGAGAATCGACTCCGTGCCGGGCGACGTCTACCTGCGCCGTCCCGAGGTCGATTGGGCGTCGATGTGCGATCGCATCGAAGCGGTGCGGTCGATCGATCCCGGTGCTGCCCAGCAATGCGTCCACGACATCAAGTACGAGGGCTACATCACGCGTCAGAAGATGGAAGCGGAGAAACAACAGCGCTGGGTGGCGAAGAAGATTCCGATCACGTTTGATTACGCCGCGATCGGCCCCCTGCGCACCGAAGCGCGAGAAAAACTGAGCCGCATTCGCCCCCAGAACCTTGACCAGGCCAAGCGAATCAGCGGGATCACTCCGGCCGACATTGCCTTGGTGATGGCACACCTTGAATCGTCATCGCGCCCCGCTCGTGAAAGTTACGAATCCCCAGAGTCGACCCAGCCTCAATAGCACGACTTTCGTTTGAGGCGGCGATTCGATTGTCTGCCAATCCAAGTCTCCCGATTTGCGCCCACATCGCTCGGGCGAACCGTCGCGTCACCTCGCCGACCATCACCTCCCCGACGCTCCTGACCGAGGTGCGAATCGGAGACTCGGGCTACGGCAAAAGGACGTTGAATTCACACTGGGGCGCTTTCGCCAAGCCACTGAAGGACAAACTGGAGAAGCG
>JARFQX010000982.1 GCA_029287555.1 Rubripirellula sp.
TGCCCAGGGCGGACGATCTTCCCAGTCACGCTCGATCATTTCCGCCAACTGCGTCGTTTGTTCCGGCGTCAAAGGCGGATCCTCCGCGAGCACCGCGGTGGGATTCACGAAACTGATCGCAAGTAGGACGGCAAGCGGGAAGGAACGAAAGTTCATCACAGCCGAATCATGAAGCGCATGTTCTAGAAAAGGAGTCAGACGACGAACCACTCGTAGAAAAGGAGTCAGACGACGAACCACTGAATTATAGTCGCTCGTCTGACACAAGGGATAAAGCCGAGCACACATTTCGGGCCGGACAGTATTGAGTCAGACGTCAACAGCGGGCGGTCAAGCCGCCTCGGCGAGAAGTTGTCGTTTTCTTTCGATCTGGTCGATTGCTTCGCAGACGTGGCGAACATGAATTTGACGCATCGCCGTATTGTCCGCCTTTCGACGATGACGGCGCGAGCCGCTCTCGTAGGCCTTTTGCAGTGCAATTTGACCGTAGGGTCCCGAATCACCGGGGCGCGTCGAGCCGTACAGACCGATCGTCGGCGTCCCAACCGCCACGGCCATGTGCAACGGGCCGGTGTCTCCGCTGATGAACAGGTCAGAAACGGCGATCAGGGCGGCCAAGTGATGCAGGTCCGTGTCCGGCGCGATCGTTGCCGTCCCCTGGGAGTGGGCCACAATCTGTTCCGCCATGGCTCGCTCGCCTGAGTTTCCCCACACCACGATGCTTCGATAACCGTAGCGGTCGCCGAGGTAGCGAGCGGTTGACCCGAAGCGATCGGGTTCCCACATCTTCGAATGGGCGGTTGCGCCGGGATTGAGAACGGCAAGCCGGGGGGCGTCGATGGTTCGTCGCCAACGTAATGACCAATTGCGAGCCGTCTCGGGAATCGGCATTCGCCATTTCACCTTGGGAGCGGTGACCCCGAGCGGAATCAGCAGTTCGAGGCTCCGGTCGGTCAGATGCGAGAAAACCGGTTTGACGAGCGTGTTATTGAGCACACGACTCAGCTCGCCGCCGTGTTTGCCGGCGTAACCGATGCGCTGTGCCGCCCCGGACAACCAACCGGCAAGCGCCGACTTGGTCAATCCTTGGCAATCGATTGAGACGTCGAATCGATGCTCGCGGAGAAGGTGACGGGCGGAGCGAATTCCACGCGGCGAGGTAAACCAACCCCGTTCCAACTCGATGACTCGATCCATTGCCGGGTGCTTTCGAATCATCGGTGCCGCCTTTTTTTCCACCACCCAGGCAAGGAAAGCGTTCGGAAAATGCTGGCGCAGAGCGCATGCCACCGGCATCGTCAAGATCGTGTCGCCAATGGCGCTCATGCGCGAAATCAGAATTCGGGGAGAAGATTCGGTCGACATGTGGCGGTCCTTCGCGCAAGGTCGGTGGCTCCGAAGTGGAGATCCTAGCGATCTTGGCTGCGTCGAATCCAGAGCGTTTCCGATCGAGCCGCGATCGGGCCTGGGACGACTTTCCGCACCCCCGATGGGGCAGCCACCGAGCTTCCATTACGATAGGGAATTGTGGCTCACTGCCATTTCCTCCCGGCTCTGATCTCAGGCTTCCGCATGATGCTGTCTGCCCCATTCCGGTTGCTCGCTGCGAGTGTCGAGGAGTCGACGATCGAGCCCGCGGCGCCTTGGATCATGATCCTCTTTGCGGTGATCATGATGGCGACCTACGTGGGGGTGGCGGTCGAGCGATTTCACAAGACGGTCGCGGCCCTCTGTGGCGCCGTGGTCCTGGTGGTCCTCAGCCTGATGTTGGGACTGTTCGAGTACCCCAAGGTTTACGAGATTCTGGAAGAGGATCTGAACATCTTTGGGGTGATCATCGGCACCGGAATTCTGGTCGACGTGATTGGCAAGAGTGGTCTGTTTCACTTCTTGAGCATGTGGATCGTGCGTCTGACCGGTGGACGCGCGTCGACACTTTTTCTGACGCTGTGCGTGGTCACTTTCCTGTTTGTGGCTGTTCTGACGATCGTTCCCGCGATGTTGATTCTGACGTCGTTGGTCCTTGTGATTAGCCGTTCACTGAACTACAAGCCGGTGCCGTTGCTGCTGAGTGTTGCGATTTGTGCCAACAGCGGCGCGATCGCGACGTTCGCGAGCGGTCTGCCCAACATCATGATTGGGACTGCCGCGTCCATTCCCTACGTGCATTTCTTGAAGGTCTCGCTCCCCTACGCGCTGATCAGCCTCGGGATCGCGATTCTCGCCCTGCGGTTCTTCTTTCGCGCCGATCTTCCCTGGAAGCAAACCAGCGAGGAACAGGAAGCGTTGCGCCAGCAGATCGAGACATTTGATCCTTGGGCGATGGTGGAGGATCGCAAAGTCCTGCTTCGCAGTGCCATGATTCTCGCGGCCACGGTGCTCGGTTTCGTCTTTGCCCAGCAGCTTGGCGTGGGGATGGATTTTGTTGCCATGGTTGGGGCAACCGCGGCGTTGATCTTTGCGGGCAAAGGCGTCGAGGATGCCATTCACAAAGTGAATTGGACGGTGATCCTGTTCTTCATGGGATTGTTCATCATTATCGGCTGTGTGAAGCAGACCGGAGCGCTTGCCTGGGTTGCCGAGCAAGTGATCGAGTTCTCCGGAAATCGCATGACGTTGCTGATCCCGCTGCTTGGCGGGTTCTCGGCGGTGGCTAGTTCCATCGTCGATAATATTCCCGTGGCAGCCACCTTGATCCCAATCGTTCGCGACATTTCGGGTGACGCTGTACCGGCCGAACCCCTGTGGTGGACGTTGATTATCTGCTGCAACCTTGGTGGCAACGGTACCCCAATCGGTTCGATCTCCTGTGTGATCGCGATCTACGCGCTCAAACGAGAGGCCAATGAACATGTCAGCTGGGGACAATTTTTGAAGTTGGGGGGAGCCATCATGGTGATCCAAGTGATCGGTGCAATCTTGTACGTGATGTTGTCTTACGATTTAGGTTGGATTCCCGACCTGGCAAGCGGTTAAACCCCAAGGAGGAGCAGGCGATGAGTTCGGGACCCGAATCGGGCGATTTAGATCGTGACGTCGAAGAATCGATGCGGATGTTCGAACGCTCTCAAGTTGGATCGCCGACGCTGATCACCACCATCAAGCCGTCGCGCGTGCTGCTAGTGCTGGACGGGTCCCCGCAAGACGAGACGAGCGTCGACGCGGCCGCGAATTTGCGCGAGAGATTCAATACCGAGACACTCGTCGTCGACGCCCGTGATCAGGCCGCGGAAGGATCCCGCGACGAGGCGGCTGATCGCGCCAAACAGATTTCCGGTGCCCGGCCGATTCAGCGAAAGGAAGGTGAGCCATACGATGCAATCCTGGCAGCCTTGAATGAGCATTCCGTTGATCTGGTAATCGTCCCCTGCCCGTTCGGTCGCTCCTTTGAGACGATCGGCACCGACAGCGCGGGTACGGTGATCGACGTACTGCTGGCAAGATGCAAGCCGCCGATGCTGGTGATCCGCCGTGAAGACCAGCGTCTGGGCCCTTGCACCCAAGACGTCTCGATGATTCTTGGAGGCGAATGCGATGTGGAAAATCTGGCGGCCGCCTGGGCGCTCGGGCTGGCTGCCGAGTCAGCTCGCGTGACGCTCAACCTCGTGATCGACAAGGAACAGTTCGAGAACATTCGATCGATTGTCGAGGCGCTGCATCCCGAAGAGACGCTGGATCCGGAAAAATTCAGCGCGGCGTTGACCAAGACCCACCACCGCATCCACGGTGCGATGGCCAAGACGGCGACCTCGCTCGGTTTGCGTTATCAATTGCGGCCAATCGCGGGTGAGGTGGCACCGCCCAATCCGCTCCGTGATTCGAACCAGATGTTGCTCGTGATGCCTTTGGAGGCCGACGATCGATTTGAGCAGGGCTTCGTTCAAGATCGCATTCGTCGCAGCCCGCATCC
>JARFQX010001047.1 GCA_029287555.1 Rubripirellula sp.
GATTGCAAAAGCTAGGAAAGTTAGACCGACGAACTGCGACGCTAGCAATTAGCGTTCGAACGGTTTTTCTTTTTGGGAGAAACGGGTGGAGCCGATCAGAAGAGGTAGATTGGTCGCGTTGATCGTGATCTGCCGCAAGCCGCCCGCCTCGGATCACCAGTGCCCGCCACACGAGTCCAGCCGAATCGCCGTCCATGGCTACGCGCGGTTCGACCGAGCCGGCTCACCGAGCTGCTGGGTCGGTCGTTTCTTGATCGCTGCGCGACGATTGCTTCGATCCTGGCGATGCTGTGGGCGACGATTATGTTGGCGTCGCGCCGGGAATCATGGACGCCTCCGGTGCGCGGCGTGCTTGGCCGGCAGTTATTGTTCACGGGCGTTGATGGAACGTCGGCCGCGATTCGATTCGGTGCTGCGGTGGGCATTGTGATGATCGTCCAGGCGGCGTTGTGGATCGACGCCATCGGCATCACAACGGACGTGATTGCTCCGGTCTTGTGGCGAGCGATCGTCCGTGAGCTCGCCCCATTGTTGGCTTGCATGGTGGTCATCGGCCGCAGCGGGATAGCGATTTCGACCGAATTGGCCACGATGTTGGTCGATGGGGAATTAGAGGTAATCGATGCGCAGGGGATCGATCCCATGACCTTCCTGGTCATGCCACGGATCATCAGTTTTGTGGTCAGCATCTTTTGTCTGGCGGTTATCACGGCAGCGGCGATGATCGTCACTGGTTACGTTGCCGGTCGAGCCGTCGATGTGATTCGCGTCCCCTGGTCGACTTTCTTGAGCCAAATCCTAAGTCAGTTTAACACGCTTGACCTGGTCTTCTTTCTGCCAAAGACCGTGATCGCCGGGGGTTTTGCGGCGGCGATTTGTTGCATCGACGGGTTGAGCGTGCGGGGCACGATCACGGATGTGCCTCGTGTCTCGAGTCGATCGGGCATCCACGCCTTGACGGCGGTGTTCGCCGTCTCGGCGATTCTGTCCATCGTGATCTACGGCCGAATCCTGATCTTTAAGGTGGTGTAGCGATGCAGCAGCTTGCGGTTGAACAGGAGAGTCGCGTCGAACCGCCCAAGCCGCCGGTGCTGGAGTTGCGTCACGTTTCCTTTCAAGGACGTTTGGAGAACGGCCTTCGTTTGCACGACGCTGATTTGTTGTTGCGCGAAGGGGATTTTGCGATCGTTCAACTGGATTCGTCGATCTCTACCCGGGAAGCGACTTCAATGATGCAAGGCTTGCAGACGCCACTCAGCGGCGAGGTGCTGTTCTGCAGGAATCATTGGCACGGAAATGACTACGATCGTCACTTCGGGATGCGCAGTCGAATCGGCCGCGTGTTTGAGGGTCAGGCGTGGGTCGAGAACTTGAATGTCGACGAGAATGTAACGCTCGCGTTTCGTCATCACGGAAGCGACACGGAATCGATTCGGCGAGATGTTGCGTACTGGCTCGCGAAGCTTGAGTTGCACGCGCTGTCGCGCAAACGCCCGGCTTTTGTCGAGCCATCGTTACTCCAGATTCACCAATGGATCCGCGCGTTCGTGGGCTCGCCGGCGTTGCTTCTGCTCGAACGGCCGATGCAGTTCTTGTCGTCGAGCTGGTTGGACAAGTTGCTGGAGTCGATCGATGAATTGCGGCAGCGCGGGGCTGCGGTGCTGTGGTTCACCAGCGAGGAGGAACTGGTGCCGATCGGTTCACTCCAGCCGCTGATTCGGTTGAAATGGCAGGAGGGAAAGTTGCTGCCGGCCGATGGAGGTTCCCTAACATGAACGAACCCTATCGTTTGCGCTACACCAACCAGATCGTCGGCGTCTTCCTGTTGGTGTTTCTCGGCTTTCTGATTCTGTTGTCGCTGTTGCTGTTTCGGGTCAGCGATCGCTTTGGCGGCAAAGAGCGGTTTTGGATTCGAGCCAGTGAGTCCGAGATTCGCGATCTCTATCGCGGAGCGGAAGTGATGATTTTGGGGGAAACGGTCGGCGAGGTTCGTTCGATTGGTTACGACGAGGAGGATCCGCAGTTCATCCGTGTCGACTTGCAGGTGGACCGCGAGAAGAGCGATCTGATTTTCGAGGACTCGGTCATTCGGCTGGAGCGGAAGTTCGGGGTTGGCGCTCCGGTTTTGGTGATTCGTCGGGGAGAGTCGGACGAAGGTCGCCCCGCTGTGTTGCCCCCGGGAAGCGAGCTCACGTTCTTTAACGGAGAAACCGACCGGGTTGATCAACTCTCACGCGAGGTGGAAACGATCGCCGAGTCGATTCGCAAAATCCAAGAATCAGCCGAGCCGTCCTTGAAGAGTGTGGACGATGCGGCGGATCGTTTTCGGGGGACGCTCGACGATTCGGCGGACCCGGCTTTTGAGGCGACGCGCGTGGCTTCGGAGTCGTTCTTGGAGACCAACGCCGAGTTTCGCAGGGCAACGAGCAACCTCGAGGCGCGGATCGAAACGTTGACCGAGAAGGTTGAATTGCTGATCGAAAAAGATATGCGGCAGACCCTGGTCGAAGTTCGAGATTCGAGCGATGACATCAGCAAGGCGGCCGAAAGTGTCAATCAAACCTCAAGTCGCGTGGACCAGGATATTGCTGAAACGCTTGATCTGATGCGAGAGGCGATCGAGCAGGTTAGTGCACTGGCCAAGGAGACACGCGAGGTCGTCCGAGTGGTTCGAAGCGAAGCAAATGAACTGCCAGGCACCACGGCGCGCGTCAACGATACCATGAGCGACACGCAGGATTTGGTGGGCGAGATTCGCAATCACCCGTTGCTGCGGCGCTTCAACGATCCACCGGCGCCAACACGACAGGTCTCACCATCCTCGGTGCGTGGGGGAGTCGTACGTTGAACGAGGGCGGCCACACGACCGGGTTACCATGGATAACGTCACGCACCAACGTGGCATCGGGCTGCCGCTTGTTTGCGATGACGCTTGTCCTGGTAATGGGTTGCCGCGGATCCGGTCCTGCGCCGCGAGCGACGGACACCACGCTCGAGCGACATGTCAAACGTGCCAACGTTGCGTTTGCCGAGGGGCAAATCGAGCAGGCAATCGATGAGTACCGCAAAGCGGTTCGCAGGGCTTGGGCCATGGACGACCCCTACGAGTCGGGAACGGCCGCCTACAACCTTGCCGCTTGCCTGTTGAGTCACGCACAAACCCAGCAGGCGAAGGATTGGCTGGTCGACGCTCGTGTTGAACTGCAACGTGCGGGCGCGTCGGTGGGAAACGTGTTACTCTTGGAGGCAAAGATCGCTCAGAGCGAGGCACGCTTCGATGACGCGATGAGTTTGACCCGGCGCGCCGCTTGTGAAGCGCC
>JARFQX010001073.1 GCA_029287555.1 Rubripirellula sp.
GTCTCATCCTGAGGCGTCAACCACATTGCCAGGAGTGGCGCGACCAACAGGCCTGCAGCACCGAATCGTAACCGATAAGCAGCTTGCCAATCGTACTGGCAGCTTCTCCATCCCCGGCAGGCAAAGAAGACCATCAGTGCCAGCGCACTTACCACCGCGATTGTGAGCGGCAACTCGCCGTAGCCGTTGAAGATGAATGGACAGACGATGGCGACAAGCACGCCGCCGATCGCTCCTCCGGCGGAAAGCAGCAGGTAGAACTGAGTCAAATAGGCCGGGGCTGGTTTGAGCCGTGCTACTTCGCCGTGGCACAACAGGCAAACACCGAGCAACATCAGCATGTAGGCGATCACTTCGCCGACAAGCTGCGTGGATGCGGGAAGAAACGCTTTGCCTTGAATTGCAACGATCGCCACAAGCGTCCACGCCGAGATCCATTTCGGTTGGTACCACTGGGGCGAATCAAAGCAAATGATGAAACTGAGCAGGTAAAGACTCAGCGGTAGCACCCACAAGAACGGGATCACGGCTACATCTTGACAGACGTGGTTGGTGACCACCAGCAGCATCGTCGAGGCGAGCGCCGGAAGGGCGAGCCAAGTCGAACGAAGCACTAGCGTCGGCTTGGCGACGTGTTCCTCACTGGCGTGGGCCAACTCGTCTTGCCCCGGTTGGCTTCGATCCTCTGAGATTCGCAACAGGCTGATCGCCACGGTGCCCTGAACGAGTACAAATCCACAAAACATCAAGGACCAGGCGATCGACTGACTCGAGACACTCAATGCGGGTTCGACGAGAAAGGGATAGCTCAATAAAGCTCCCAGCGAGCCCGCATTGGAAAGGGCGTACAGCCGGTAAACGCGGTGGGAGTCGTCGTGATAGCTCAGCCAGGCTTGGACCAAGGGGCCGGTGCTGGAAAGAACGAAGTAGGGCAAGCCAACATGAGCGGTAAGCAACCAGAGCAGGTAAAGGGTTGGCGTCTCGTCGCCCTGCGGTTTCCAGGCATCGGACGGCTCAATCGGCAACGCCCATGCCGCAGCGGCTAAGAGCGTCAGGTGGATGGCCGCCTGGGTCGGAGGGCGAAAGAGTGATCGCAACAAGTGCGCGTAAAGATAACCGGCGAACAGAAGCACCTGGAAGAACAGCATGCAGGTGGTCCAGACCGCCGGAGTGCCGCCAAACCAAGGAAGGACGCACTTGCTGATCACGGGTTGAACCTGGAAGACCAGGAACGCACCCAGAAGCGTGGTTGCAGCAAACCAGAACAGCGAAAGCCGAGGCCGCATCGAGCGTTTGAGCGACAACTCGCCCGATTGTCCGGACTTTACGGATTTCGCGGCCATGATTACCTCGGAGCAGGAAGAGAACTCAGAGTAACCGTAGGTCAAAATCCTCGGCTTCGGCGCTCCCAGCATCCATGAAGCACGCGGTTTGGCCGCGCACTCGATTTCCTTCCGCTTCGTCAGAGAATCTCCGGCCGGTGGTCGCCTGGGCCGGCCACTGTGCTGTGCCGCGGCGGGGCTAGCTGACGCGGGCTAGATCCGCCAATTGAACCGCTGCCCTGCCCTGCTCTTTCTCGAGATAGGCACGACCAAACTTGACGTTGACATGGTCCCAGGGCAGCTTTTCGTTCAACTCGTATTTTTCGTGCACTTGACGTTTGACATCGATTCCAGCGTCGGCGATCGCTTGCCACCAGCGGCCCGGATCAAGGTATTCGGTCCATCCATCCATCCGAGCGCCACGCTCCCACGCCAAACGGATTGCTTTTCCCGTGCGTCGGTCTCCTCGACTGAGCACACCTTCGAGCAAACTCGTTTCAATGTTGTGGCACTTCACCGAGACGCTGCGGATTCGGCATCGTTCCCTGAGATAACGGTGAGCCCACTTGAAATACTCGCGGTGCTGCATGCCGTTCCATTGGTAGGGCGTATGGGCTTTGGGGACGAAGTTTGAAACGCTGGCAGTTACCCTCGCGTATCGTCCCGTGACATCCTTGCCCACGGTCGCAATTGTCTCTGCCAAGTCAATGATGCCGTCCAGGTCGACCGGACGTTCACCGGGCAAGCCACACATGAAATAGAGTTTGATGCTGTCGAATCCATTCTGGAAAGCAACTCGACAACCTTCGATCAAGTCGCTGTTCTTGATCTTCTTGCGAATCTGTTCCCGCATGTCGTCCCGCGCCACCTCAGGTGCAAGCGTCATGCTTCGGCGTCGGTCGCTTCCCAGCAGGATCGGCAGCGTCCGCAGTTGTTCATTGACCCGCAGGCTTGGCACGGAGATGTTGACTCCCAGCGGCTTGAACGCCTCGTGCAAACGCAAGACAAGCGGTTCGAAGTGCGGGTAATCGCTACTGGAAAGAGACAGGATGCTGATTTCGTTGTAGCCCGTGTTCCGATAGCTTTCCAAGGCCGCATCGACGATCGTATCGACCTCGCGAATCCGTAACGGTCGTTTGATAACGGTGCTTTGGCAAAAGCGGCAAAGGTGCGGGCAACCGCGCATGATTTCAATGGCGATTCGATCATGCACGCATTCGATGTAAGGGACGATCGGATTGGTCGGCAGCGGGATCGAATCGAGGTCGCTGATGACGCTCGGGGCAATTGTTTCAGGAACGTCTTCACGGGTACGGTTCAGGGCGACAATCCGACCGTTCGCGTATTCGGGTTGGTAAAAGCGGGGAACGTATGCCGAGTCAATCGTCTTGGCGACGGTCGCCAACGCTTCGGCCCGCTGACGCCTTCCCTCGGCCCCATCGTCGAACTGACCATCGGCGCGGCGGTACTTCGTTTTCTGTTCCAGCCACAGGTCGCAGATCTTCGGAAGCACCGGTTCGCCATCACCGGTGATCATCACGTCGAAATAGTCCGCCATGGGCTCCGGATTCTGGCAACAAGGTCCGCCCGCCAGGACGAGTGGATCCGCCATGGTGCGGTCGGCCGACTCCAGCGGAATGCCGCCCAGTTCGATCATCGTCAGCACGTTGGGCGAACTGATTTCGTACTGTAAGGACAAGCCGACGACATCGAACTCCGAGAGTGCCGTGAACGTTTCGAGGCTGTAGAGCGGTTGTTCGTGTCGCCGCAGCAAGGCCTCCATGTCGGGCCACGGCGTAAAGACGCGTTCGGCGCACCAGTCTTCGCGGCGATTCATCAGCGAGTAAAGAACCTGCAGCCCGTGGTGGCTCATGCCGATCGTGTAAGCGTCCGGAAAACCGAGGCAGAGCTTGCCCCGCAGGCTGCGGTGGTCCTTCACCACGATGTTTCGTTCACCCCCAACGTACTGGGCCGGCGTTTGAACATGAGGCCAGATCTTCGATTCGAGCAGTCTTCGTCGGGTGTGGTTGATCATCAGCAGCTTTGTGAGGTTTCGGGCAACAAGCGGCTTGCCGGCCTGGTGGGAGGGTGGGCAGAAGTCACGTCTTCGATAAAGTTTGAGGGACAGCGGGCTGTTTCTGCAAGAGAACCCCTGATTTAGATAAGCGAGAAAGTGTTGTGAGCGATTTCGAGATAGTTGGGAAAGTGTCGGATTTCGAGGAGGGTCAGGGCCGGGCCGTTCCCGTCGATGGCCGGATGGTCGCGGTCTTTCGACTCGGTGACGAGTGGTATGCGATCGACGACCTGTGTCCCCACATGGGTGCGTCTCTGGCCGAAGGATACGTCGAGGATCACACCGTGACTTGTCCCTGGCACGCGTGGCGATTTTGCATCAAAGATGGTGCCTGGGAGGATAACCCGAGGACCCGCGTCGATTGCTTCGAGGTGAAGGTCGACGGCGACGACGTGCTGGTGCGAGAAAAGTCGGACTCAGCGTGAGGAAGATCGTCGTTGCCGCAAGCGAACCGAGAGCCGATCGACGGTTGCTCGGTACTCGGAGAGCCCTGCGAGATTTCGCGACTCGCCGGGATCGTTGTCGTGATCGTACAGCTCACGAGCCATGAGTTGACCGTCGCTGATGGACTCCCATTCGGTATACCGCCATCGCTCGGTTCGGATCGATCGACCGTATTGCCGCCAATTCTTCGCGCTGCCATAGAACGGTTGCTGATGTTGGGTCAACGCTGCCTCTTTGACCGTTGATGTCGGATCGATCAGCAACGGGCTTAGCGAGAGTCCGTCAAGATTCGCTGGCATCCCCTCGGTGATCCCCGCCATGTCGGCGAGCGTGGGGTAAAGGTCGACCAGTTCGACGAGCGCGTCGGTCGTCCTGCCGTGACTTCCTCGGTGCCCGGGGGACGCGATGATCAGCGGAACACGGGCATCAAGTTCGAAATTAGAAGTCTTGCCCCACAGCGTGTGTTCACCAATGTGAAAACCATGATCCGATGTGAACACGACGATCGTTTCGTCGGCGAGACCCGTTGAATCGAGCGCGTCAAGAATGTGTCCGACCTGTGCATCCAGGAAACTGATCGAGGCGTGATAGCCGTGCCGAAAATGCCGGATCTCGGCTTCGGTCCAATCGCGATCCTTTGGAACGTGACCGTAACCCCGAATCTCTCGTGAATCGTGCAGGGCAATGGCTGGCGCGTTCTGGGGTGGCTTGGCCGGAGTTGGCAAGGGGATCTGATGGGGGTCGTACAAATCCCAGTATCGCTTCGGCGCCACAAAGGGCAGATGCGGTCGCCAGAAGCCCACCGCTAAGAAGAAGGGCTTCGAATGAATGCCAGTTGATCGGTCACTCGTCTCGGTTCGCGCTCGGCTTCGATCCTTCAAGACGGCCGCGACAAGACGGGTGATCTGGCCGTCTCGATAGACCGTATCTGGCAGATCAAAAGCTTCGGTGACCGGCGCTTTGTAACTCGGTTTCTTGCTTCCATGAAGCTGTGGAAGATTGAAGAACACCGTATCGGCGGCATGCGTCCCCTTGTAAAAAACTTCGTCGATCGACCAAGAAACTCGGTCCTGCGTTTCCCCCATGTTGTGAAAGATCTTGCCGACATCCTGGCAGTAGTAGTCACGGTTCTTGAAATGTTGCGGGAGGGTGACAAGCCGATCTCCGTGGGGTGCGGTCTCTCGAAAATACTTGCGCAAGTCATCGACACCAACTTTGTCCGGACGCAAGCCGGTCAGGAACGAGGATCGTGATGGATTGCAGACAGCCTGCTGGCAATACGCCCGGTTGAACACCAAACCTCGGGCTGCGAGCCGATCCAGATTCGGTGTTCGCGCGACCGTGTCTCCGTACGGACCAATAGCGCAGTTCAGGTCGTCGGCCACGATGAACAGAATGTTGACGCGGGATGCTTCCGCCAGTGACAGCTTGAAGATCGGGGTCACAACGGCGAGCGTCAGGAGTAATAGAACTCGAAGATTGGCCATCCAAGACTTCTTGATCGCGGGGGATTTCAACGCGGCGAATCCCAGTCGGCCTGGCCGAGCAATTCGCCGGACTGAAGTTGAGACGGGTCGATCACCACGTGCTTGATGCGTTGTCGCTTCCACGTGTAGGTCAAGTGTACCCGTCCATCTTCGGCTTGAATGATGGCGGGATAACTGAACTCCGCTTTTTCTTCTCGTTCCAAGACAGCGGCTTTGTGCCAATGGATCCCGTCTTCAGAAAGCGCTAGGTTCAACAGACCGCGTCGCCCCCAGGAGTTCTTCCCGGTTCCCAAGTGGTTGTAGATCAGCAAGTGCCGACCATCTCGAAGCGTGACCACTTCGATTCCCGAGTTTGGATTGGGAAGGCCGGTCGCTTTCATGGGAGACCAGGTTTCGCCATCGTCCTCGGAGAAACTCGTACTAATCACGCCTTCCTGGGTACGGCAAAGCACCTGCAATCGGCCGTCCGCGTGCCGCAGGAAAGTCGGCTGAATCGCGTTGAACTCGTCTTTCGAGTTGATCGGACCGATCCGTTTCCACGTCCCCGCAGGTTGCCCGTCGATGAGCGTGACCTTCTCGAAGTGAACGCGCCAACCATCAAACTCGGTGGAAGATCCGCAGAGCAGAGTATTGTCGCCTAGCAGAATCGGCTTGCATCGAACGGGACCGTCGATCGACTCGGGGAGCCGGCGCCGCTCGCGAAAGGTGCGACCTCGATCGTAGCTGACCATGACCTCGCCCCACCAGTGCGCCGGATCCGGGCCGACTTTGAAAAACAGCAACGTGGGAGCATCGCCGGGAGGCTGATAAAGCACCGGGTTCCAACAGGGGTACCGAAGCTCGGCGTGCTGGATCCCGTTGGCCCATTCCTTCGGTGCAGACCACTGCGATCCATCGTGATAGCTCACCCAGATGCCGACATCCTTGTTCTTCTCTTTGGTGCCTCCGAACCAGGCGACAACCATTCCTCGCGTTGTCTCGCAAATCGTCGATGCGTGGCACTGGGGAAAGCTCGCTTTGGTGAAGACAAACTCTTCCTTGAGCAGCCCGGGAAACCGCGGTTCGTTCATCGACTTTGGCTCCCTCGCCTGCAACTGGTCATCGGTGAATTGGACACAGTCTTGATGCTTGATGTGGTAAAGGCGGCCGTTCTCCGCACCGACGACCAAGTCGAGCTTGCCGTCCCGATCGAAGTCACACAAGGCGGGGCTGGAGGTATGTCCGGCAACATTTCGGCGCGCCAGATCGCCAATCTTTTTCAAGACAACCTTGCCATCGTGGGTGAGACAGTTGCGGTACCAAGTCGCGTTTTGCGAATTGACGATCACGTCAAGGCGTGAATCGCCATCCCAATCGCCGACGGCAAGCTTGACTCGTCCCGAACGGCCACAAGTGCTCGGATTCAAGCAAATCGGTTGAAGGTCCTCGTCAACAAAAAGGCGTTCCGCTGGCCCACCTCGCCGACGCAAGGTAAGAAATCCAAGTTGATCAAGTGCTACCACGTCAAGCGAATCGTCGCCATCAAAGTCGACGGCGATCGGCGTGGTGCGCCACTGCGTCAAGGAGTCCCCGGCGACTTGATTCCACCAGTACCACTCCGGAGCTCTTTCCGAGACCCCGAGATCGACCGAGGCTTCCATCAGCGACGAACCCTCTTGAAGCAGCAAACCAAGCTTAGACCAAATCGAGTTGTAAAGAATGTCGCCATCGCCATCGGCGTCCCAGTCCGCAACACTGAGCGTGGTGTATCCCCACTTTGCTTCGCAGGGGCCCTGGATCGAACCATTTGGTCCGGCCAAGACTCGGAACGGTCGATCGCCTTGTTGCGAAGATACGTTCAGCAGTTTCGGCGCTGACCAAACGGGCAATCCATCGCTGCCGTCGCCTTGGTTCTCAAACCAGCCGATGTAACCCGCTGTGTTACCGCAGAGCAAGTCTTGATCGCCGTCGCGATCCCAATCGTACGCAAAAGGCGTTGCCAGAGCGCCAAACTTTAGCGTGTCGGCTTGCTGTTGAAAGTAGACCGGGGACTTGAAGCTAGGATTCGCCGTCGGCTCTCCACCGGAATCGGAAAGAGTGTTCTCAATGAAGGCGACCCGACCGTCTTCGTCGCCGACCACCAAGTCAATATCACCGTCGCGATCCCAGTCGATGGCGGTCGGTGTGATCATCTGCAGATCCATGACCAAAGGTTTGCCGTTCTCGGCGAGCAACCGCCGGCCGGCCGCGTAGACGGGTTTGCTGCGTGAGCCCTGGTTCTCGAAAAAGGTGAAGCCGTCGAGGAACTCACCGCAAATCAGGTCGAGATCTCCGTCGTTGTCGAAATCAGCAAAGTTGGGGGACGGCCAACCGTAAACGTCAATCTCGCCACCTCCGGCGGTCAAGCGAACAGGATCTTCCGCATAGTCCGGTTTCGTTTTGCTGCCGCGGTTTTCGATGAGGTAGACGTAGCCGTGCAACGGACCGTTGCGCCAGCGACCATGATTGTCGTAGGCGTGATCCCAGCCGTAGTCAGTCCAGTCGCCAACACCGACGATCAGGTCTTGGTCGCCGTCACCTTCGTAGTCAACGTAACGCCACATGTTGGCACGGACGGCTCGACCGTGGATGTTGCTCTTTGGGTAGATCCGCTGCGGTTTGGCAAAGTCGAACGTTCCGCTTGCTTCGTCGCGCGGGAACGCAAAACCGGGCTTCAAGATGTGTGGCTCGTCGTTGACGTAGCTGATTTGATAATTGTGCCCGGCTGCCCCGACACGAACACCCGGTTTGAAGACGGGTATCTCATTGTCGGGATCCTGAGTGGGATTCTCGAAAAAGTAGACACCATTGGATGGCTTGTCCGGGCACGCGACCAAGAGGTCCATGTCGCCGTCACGGTCGTAGTCGAGCGGCATCGGCCAAGCCCACAAACCCACGCCGAGATCAACCGCTAGGTCTTCCTGGTTGTACTTCAAAGGAGTGAGTTTCCAATCTTCGGCCCCGACCGGAATTTCGGCGAAGAAAAGGAACACGAGCGAGATAGCGATCAAGAGCCGATGCATATCAGGACCAAAAGCAAAGGAGAGAACCAAATCAACGGTGAGCAACGCGAGAGGGGAGTTCGCCCGGGCGTGCGTCTTCGCGGCAGGTCGAATCCGAGACGCCGCGGCCCTGACGTCGCCCATCAGTAACGTCGCCCATCGGTAACGTCGCGCTCTGGGGCTCACCAGTATAGAGAGAATGGTGTGCGGGTTCCCGCCGAAGAAGAGGTTTTTACGGCAGTCCCGGCGAATCGAATCGGTTCGCAACGCGGAGTAAGAGAAGACGCACCGGGCGGCTAACCGCGACCGACAAACGGCATCTTGGTTGCCATCACCGTCATGCTCAGGACGTTGGCATCCAGTGGCATCCGGGCCATCAGCAGAACCGACTCGGCGACGTGCTCGAGGTCCATGGTTGG
>JARFQX010000026.1 GCA_029287555.1 Rubripirellula sp.
GCGTTCGTCGGCAGCGTCAGATGTGTATAAGAGACAGCTACTGCGCCGCGTTTCGCATCTTCGGCGACCATGAAGCATCCGGCGGAGGCAGGCTGTCACCAAGAACGGAGCAGCGTATTCACGAAGCCCTCGACAACAACTGGCTTGTTTCCGGTGACGTCTTCGAGAACAACCATCTCGCCGTCAACGTGGCTGTTGTTGCCTGGGGAAGTTGGGACTACTTCGGACGTTGAACTTAATCGCAGTCATCTCGACTGCTGAGGTTCTTGAAGCGGTTGCATTGCATCGCTGTTGATGATGGGGTTGCTCCTGTCTTGTTTCTCTTTTGCGTCATGTGAATCGGTTGGCCAGTTGTAGGCGCTAGTCGGTTTTAAACCAAACTTTCGCCTTCGTGTTTCGAACTTGCGACTTGCGCTTTTTGTCGCCCAACGCATCCTTGTTGCGAACACCGCAGGCATGTTGCTTGCTGGTTCAATTCATCCATTCTGCAACAAGGAACTCACACCATGACGCCTTCCAAAAATCACAACTGCAGGCTCACCAAGCGACTGGCCGAAGACATGGTCATTCGCAACTTGGCTCCGGCAACGATCGATGCTTATACCTACCACGTCAGGCGATTCGCCGACTTTATCCAAAAACCGCTCGACCAAGCAACCCGCGAAGACGTTAGGACCTTCCAGTTGCATCTGATCCAAGACCGCAAGCTTGCATACAGCACGTTCAATCAAGCGGTCTGCGCGCTACGCTTCTATTACCGCCACACCCAGCCCATGGAGTGGCCTGTCACTGCCGTCCCCTTCGGCAAGCGGCCCAAGAAGCTGCCCACCGTCCTTTCCAGACAAGAAGTCGACGCGCTGATCCAATGCACGACCAACCACAAACATCGAACCTTCCTGATGACACTCTACGCCGGGGGACTTCGGTTCGCCGAAGCGGCCAGCCTCAGGATCCCCGACATCGATTCCAAGCGGATGATGCTCCGAGTGGCCTCGGGCAAGGGCAGCAAGGAACGCTTGGTGCCACTCTCGCCGAGACTCTTGACCGAGCTCAGGATCTACTGGAAAAAGTACAAGCCGACCGACCTGCTGTTCCCGGGCAAGCCTCCGGAGAAGCCTTACGCCGACACGACGATCCGCAAGGCGATGAAAGTGGCGGCCGAGAAGGCGGGGATTCGCCGCAGGGTGTTCCCGCATGTTCTGCGCCACAGTTACGCGACCGGACTTCTGGAAGCGGGTGTGGACTTGTTGACGATCAGCAAGCTGCTCGGTCACGCCAGCTTCATCACCACGATGGTGTACCTTCATTGCCGCCGGGAGCATCTTCACAGCGTGCCGAGTCCGCTGGACTGGTTGCCGGTCAGGCAACTGCCGACCTACACGCCACCGGAAGAGAACCCGACGCAGAAAAGCTGAGTGTCCATCAGTTGCTCCGCGGCGGAGCAGCGCGTTACGTGAAAGAACATCGTGGTGGCGCCGCCACGATGGGCGTGCAAGGCACCTTGGCCAAAATCAGTCTCTGCCGTACCGCCGCCCTTGGCGGTCGCTGGTACAGTTGCGACGACTGCGGCGAGACGACCAAGTTGCACAACTCGTGTGGCGATCGACACTGCCCAGGATGCAGCGGTTCCAAACGAGCCGACTTCAACGACCGAGCGTCCAAGTTGGTCACGCCCGGTGTGGAGCACTTTCAAGTCATCTTCACCGTTCCCGAGATTATCTCCACGCTGGCGCTGGCCAATCGCAGCGAGATCGCCGACTTGCTATTCAAATCAGCTTGGCACGCCCTGGAGAAAACGATCGTCTCGGAGCAAGGTTATGAGCCTGCGGCGTTGATGGTCTTGCACACTTGGAATCAAAAGCTGGACGCGCACTGGCACGTTCATGCCTTGGTCCCTGGAGTGGGGCCGGCCGTTGGTGGCCAGGGAGTCAAAGAAACCACGTCACCTTACGATGATGGCTCGACATCGAAGAGTTACCTCGTCGATTGCATTTCACTTCGACGGGCGTATCGCAAAGCGTTCCTACGAGGCCTGAAATCGTTGTACCGCCGTGGGAAACTGTCGTTTTCGGGCAGTACCGATCAGTTGCGTTGTCAGGGTGCCTGGGATGATCTGATGGAGCGTCTTGGCCAACAGGAGTGGGTCAGCCACATCGAACCGCCACCGAGTGAACTCAGTCAGGCGGATCATGTGGTGAGCTACATGACGCGTTACCTGACCGGTGGCCCGATCAGCGACTATCGCATCGAGTCCGCAGATGATCGCGAGGTGACGTTCCTTGCACGTGAAGGCCGCCGCACCGGAGGAACGCGTGAGCAGGTGCCGCTGACACTCTCGACCGGTGAGTTCGTGCGCCGTTGGTGCTTGCACATTCAACCGCATCAGTTGACCAAAACGAGGTGTTTCGGCGGCTGGGCCAATTCCAAACGAGAAGCTTATCGCCAGCGGATGGACTCTTGGGCAGTGGCAGAAGCTTCGGCACAGGATCAGTTGGTGGACCCGCCCGCCGCATCATTGGAAACAGAAGCTACGATCGAGAACAAGAAGCTGTGCTGCGACTCCTGCGGGAGCGAGTCATTGCGGCTGTCCAGCCATCACCGCAAGCCGAGTTGGTCGGCGTTGTTGAGGTTGGATTCGCAATCTAGCCCATGGTGGTACCAGGAGAGTCAAGAAAAGGAAGAGAAACGGTTATGGGACGAGGCGATGGGTGAAGGATTTTACGACTGGTACGTCGTGCAGGTAAAAACACCATCAGAAAGTGCAAGAGGTCCCGACGACGTGACGAAGTCGCCCCAAGTCCAGCTTCTTCTACCTGGGATGGCGATCGATCCGGTTGCAACTGGCAACTTCAGGGCCGGCCCATTCTAATAGACACTTGAAACTCGCTCCTAGGAAGCGACAAACTTCAACGCACGATCTATCCCTGCACGTCCCGTGCCCGGGTAGATCGCATTTCGTTATGTCGAATTGAATGATGTGGCCGTTCCCGCAGAAACGACGCATTCCGGGTTTTGAATTGCCCGCCAGAATGGCTTGGCTTCTCGCGAACGATTGTTGGGACATTGGCGACCCCAGCCGACTTGCTCACGTAGCAGGGTTCTCACAGCGTGACTTTGAATTGGAACTGTTACCACACGCGGGAATCAAGAACGAAACAAAAGCTATACGCCGTCTTGCACGAAATCACAATGGTGAGCCGTATGGCCTCAAGCCTGTGGCTCGCTTTTGGCAAAGGTCAGCGAAGGATCAAAGTTGTGAGGCAGATGCTGAAATACTGGATGCTTTTCGTTGCCTGATAATCGTCGTAACCATCGGCGAGAATGTAGTATCGCTCGACTACCGTCCGCACCATTCGGTGACATAGAACACGTTCAGTTCGTCTTCGATGAAGGTCGTCCACGAGCCGTCGACTTCCGTGTCACGACGGGTGTCGAAGACGATCGCGATGTAACCGGTTTGTTCAGCGTAAAACCCCAACGTGATCTGCCCGATGGGATCGGTGGGCTCGCCTGGGCCGAAGTTCTCCTGGTTCGCGCAGGCCGCCACACGCTGCTCGATGTAGGTGCGAATGCGCTGTTGCTCCTCGCGCAGATCGACGATGGTGAGGCATGCAGTGGCGAGGGTCGCTCCCTTGACCATTCAACTCTGAATCGTCCTATTCGAGACGAGAGAAGCTGGAAACCGAAACTCAAACTTGACCCCCACGAAGCCCTTCCCATGCGCACGTGATAGAGGGCTGTTTCCGATCCGGTTTGGGCAAGACAACTATTCAGACGGAATTCTTTTCGGATATCCGGACATCAGCTGGGAAA
>JARFQX010000046.1 GCA_029287555.1 Rubripirellula sp.
GCATCCACGTCATTGACCGTGTTGTCCTAGAAGAAATGGGTGGAGGTGTCGATCTGAAAAGAGACGCTTGGTGTATCCCCGGTATTAGCACAACGGTTGAACCAGCACGGTACTAAGCGGTCTGGTATTCGCGGGTGACAATGGCACAACAAGGAAGTGGTCGAGTGCCTGATGCGGCGCCGAGTTAAACGGCGTGGAGCTCACCTCGAGAGCGTGAATATTCACTCCGATGTGATCTTCTCGTTGACCCGTGTCTGTTGGTTGAAGTGAAGTCCTCCGACTCAGTCCACCCGACCCACAAGGCACAAGTGCTCAGTTACATGAAGCGAATGGCTGTACCACTGGGACTGTTTATCAACTTCAGCATCGGTGTCTCTGGCCGGCAGAGACGGACGCGCGCCAGGCCAATGGCTTCGAGCGAGCGGTCGATGCATCCGAAGTCACGAAGCGGACTGACTGGCAAGAATACTAAAGGCCAGCTCCCCGCCGTAAGTACGGCGTCACGGTCACTGCTGGACGATGGTTCACATGCACCTGACGGAGTAAGATATTGGGTGACGTCCGAGATCCCTTGCAATCACCGAGCCAGTACATGAGCATCGACTTATCCAGTCTGAAGCACCTGCCCGCTGCCGACAAGTTGCGGATCGTGACTGAGCTTTGGAATGACATCGCCGCATCCAATGAGCCTGTTGTCATTCCGGAAGAGATCCTCCGAGAGACGACGCGACGATCAGCCGAAGTGAAAGCAGATCCCGCGATCGCAATTGACGAGAAAGAGTTGTGGCGGCGCGTCGATGGCTAGCCAGCTTCGGTTTCATCCTGACACGTCCGCGGATTAATCGTCGTCCGCCGCTTCCTACGATGAGATATCACAGCAAGTTGGCGGTCGATTTCGCGACGCGATAAAGGATCAGTTCAAGACGATCGTCGAAAGGCCAGAGTTGTTCGCTTGCATTCACAATGAACAGCGGGCCGCCTTGGTGCACGGATTTCCTTACGTCATTGTCTTCGAGAAGTCAGACGACTTCGTGATTGTCCTCGGTGTTTTTCACGCCGCATCCGACCAGTCGGGTTGGTTCACTCGTTCCCTTTGATCCTCCGCGGGAGTATCGGCACAGTTTTCGGATATGTGTCCCGAGATTTCGAGGAATCGGCAGTGAAGCGAGTTCCCGAACTGCGAGCGGGCGATGCAACCGCTGCGCGTTTCGGCGGTGAGGGTCAATGAGGTTAATGGCAGGTCCTGAGCCCTTGCGATCGCTATCGCGGGCTTGCGTTGAGGATGAGATGGGCCTGGCCGAGCCTAGTGTGTCGTTCCGTCAAATGCCTCTTGAAGCCCTGGACGTACAGGAATTGTCTCCGGCATGCCCAGCTTGACACCGGCGCAACCGGCGCTGCAGTGACGCCTGCCCTCCTTCACTGCGTCAGAAGCGTGAAAGCGAGTCCTGGCCGTTTTGCGCCGGTCCTCTCTCTCGGGCTCTCCAACGAACACCACACGCTGCCTCCCCTGGGGTGGTAGAATGCCTCCCCCGGTAGTGCTCGTTGTCGAGTGTTTCATACTTCTTCGCAAAAAGGTGAATGGGATGACTCAAATCTGGAAACGCAGAGCCATTACAGGATGGGCTGTCGGGATTTGGTGTGCACTGTCTGTCGGATCGCCGACGCACAGTTACTCGGCCGACCCGGTGGAGTATCTATTGGTCAGCGGGTCGACTGAAAAACTCTCGGCGGTGCGCGAAAGTCTCGACACTGCGAATTGCACGGTCGTCAGCGAATTGCCCCAGATCGGAATGTTAGTGGTCCAGTCGACCGACAATCAGTTCTTAGCCGATTTCACAAAGACAAATTCCGGAGTGAAAGCGATTCCCAACCTCGAAATCCAATGGACACCCAATATCCTGTCGAGCGATCTGAGCGAAGAAGAGCTGGAACTTTCGGAGTCCTTGGAGAGTCCTCCGCCCAATGACGAGGACGACTTTCTTGCATTCGCACAGTGGGGACTCGATGCGATCGATGCGCCCGAAGCTTGGGCCGTGGGCGCGACCGGAGCCGGCGTTCGTGTTGCCGTGTTGGACTCAGGAATCGACTGGTCTCATCCGGATCTCTTTGGCAACCTCAATCCGGTTGTGAGCGAATCATTCGTTCCCGGTGAACCCTTCTACCGAACGCTCCCAGGATTTAGCCACGGTACTCACGTCGCGGGAATCATTGCCGCATCCAACAACGCTATCGGGACGGTAGGCGTCGCGCATGAAGCAGAGATCATCGGCATCAAAGTCCTCCGTGACTCGACCGGATCGGGCGCGTTCAGCTGGATTCTGGCAGGCATTTTGTATGCCGCCGACAACAAAGCCGATGTGATCAACATGAGCTTGGGCGGAGAGTTCAGCAGGCGCGGCGGATTCTTTGATCCGGGAACGCCCGACGACAAGAGCGACGACATTCGCTTGACACGCTTCATTGCCGACATCCATCATGCATTCAATCGGGCAACCAGCTACGCCCATCAAAAAGGGGCATTAATCGTAGCCTCGGCAGGCAACGATGGCGTCAACGGTGAACGGGATGAAGATCGTCTGGTATTGCCTCGAGATGCTCCGCACGTGATCTCGGTCAGTGCGACCGCACCGGAAGGTTGGGCAAAGGAGTTCGACGCCACCGATCTTCCAGCCAGCTACAGTGACACCGGTTCCTCGGTCATTGATCTGGCGGCTCCCGGAGGGGATTTTGATTATCCGGGCAATGAGTTCTGTTCGGTCCTGATCATCTCGCCGCGCCCCTGTTTTATCTTTGACGGCGTAATCAGCCCCGGCGGCTATCGGAGCACGCCTGGCGGTAATAGGTCGATCTGGAGTTGGGCGACCGGTACCAGCATGGCAGCACCCCATGTCAGTGGCGTCGCGGCACTGATCATAAGCCAAAGTAACGGGGAACTTCCGCCATCGGCGGTGGAGGCTGCACTGCGAGCAGGCGCAGTGGACTTGGGAAAACCTGGACGGGATGACGCGTATGGTTTGGGTCGTGTCAATGCGTTTCTGTCGACGGTTTCGGCAACACGCAATTAACGCCCGGCGAAATTGATCACGAGCTAACTGCAAAGTCAACGAGATCATCCTCTACGAGGACGAAGTCGATATCCAACTGAATCCAAAGATTGGCATGAAATGGATGGACCGCGGTCACCAAAAAGAATTGCTCACACCAGGACAGAATCAAAAGCTGTACCTCGCCGGCGCGTTGAATCCTGCAACGGGCGAACTGACTGTTGTCGAGGGCAACCAAAAGAACAGTGACCTGTTCTTGCGGTTGCTGGAGTCACTATTAGAGCAGTACCCACATGCAAAACGCATTCACGTGATCTTGGACAACTACCGGATCCACTCCAGCCGAATCGTGCAGGCAGCGTTAACCCACCGACTGAAGCGAATATCACTGGTATTCCTTCCTCCCTAGTGTCCCAACGAAAACAAGATCGAACGAGTTTGGAAGGATCTGCACGATGAGGTGACCCGCAATCCCCGCACGCTACGATGGACGACCTGATGAAGGCCGTGCATCGCTACCTACGCTCCCGAAATCGCCAGGCAAAATCAA
>JARFQX010000071.1 GCA_029287555.1 Rubripirellula sp.
GGAACGAACCAGGGCCAATGAGCGGCGTTGAGGGCGATGTAGGTAAAAAAGGGGCGATCATCTTGTTTCGCCATCCATTGAATGGCTTGCTCAAAAAAAACGTCCGTGCAGTATCCCGAGTATTGCTTTCGCTCGCCGTTGTGAAGGTACGTGTCATCAAAGTAGTCGTTGTCCCAGTAATCGGGGACGCTGTTGATGTGTGAGGAGGGAAACCAGATTGCTTGCTCAAACCCGCGATCTTCCGGGCGGAACGGGTAGTTGTCGCCAAGGTGCCACTTCCCGAAGATTCCAGTTCGATATCCGGCCTCGCGAAAGACGTCCGCCATCGTTTTCAGGTCGCGTTTCAACAGCGTCCGACCACTGCTGACATTGATCGCGGCGTTACGAAATGCATCGAGACCGGTCATCAATTGGCCGCGAGTTGGCGTGCACATCGGGGCGACGTGAAAATCGGTCAGGCGAATGCTCTGCGAAGCCAGGCGATCAATGTTCGGAGTCTCCGCGATTGGATTTCCATGGCAGGAAAACTCGCCGTATCCCTGGTCGTCCGTCATCACAACAATCACGTTGGGACGCTCGGCTAGGACGGTCGATCGATGGAGGGTCGAGCAAGCGAGCAGGCAAAGCAGGCATTTGATCAATGTCTTCATGACAAGTATTCAATGGCGGATTGCAGATAATGAAGGATCTTGGACGGCCGATCTGTAAGCTCGAGAATAGCCTACCAGAACTGCGCGCCGCTCAAGGAAAAACGCAGCGTTTGGTGGTTCGGTGGTGAGTCACGATGCGTCCCGATGGACAGTATCTCGTCGCGTCGATGATCAAGCTGTTCTTTGCGTCTACCGCCTGAGCCGGTAAACTCTGCCTTCATCTTCACGCATTACGCGTGCCTCTTAGCGCCCCTTTTTTTTGGACTAGTCATGTTTCAACGCATCTCAATGGGTTGGCAGCTTACAAAGCAGGCGATGCGGATCCTTAAATTGGACAAGGAACTGTTGGTTTTCCCGCTGCTGAGCGGAATCGCCTGCCTTTTGGTCTTGGCGAGTTTCGCGGTGCCCCTGTTTCTCTCCGGTGCCCTCGATTCGTTGGAAGACGGCCAGGAAAATGCCGCCCAAAACGTACTGGCTTGGTTGGTTTTATTCGCCTTCTACTTCGTCAACTATTTCGTGATCACCTTTTTTAATTCTGCGTTGGTCGGTTGTGCCGTCATTCGGCTGAAAGGGGGCGACCCGACGGTTTCTGACGGTTTTCATTCCGCTTTGCCCCGGCTGCCGCAGATAGCCGGCTGGTCCCTGGTTGCGGCGACGGTTGGAGTGCTGTTAAAGGTGATCGAATCGAGGTCGGAAAGGGTGGGTGAAATCGTTGCCGGCCTGCTGGGCATGGCTTGGTCGATTACGACCTTCTTCGTCGTTCCGGTGCTTGTCATCGAAGGCTTGGGGCCCATCGATTCCGTGAAACGAAGTGTTGCGGTAATGCGAAAGACGTGGGGTGAGTCGCTGGTTTCCAATTGGGGCATCGGCTTGATTGTTTTTGCCCTGAGCCTGGTTGCCATGCTACCGATTCTCGCCGGCGGATACTTGATGAATACCGGCTTGAACGTTGTCGGCATCGCATTGATCGCCGTTGGTGTTGTGCTGTTGATCGCAGTGGCCCTGATTTCATCTGCCCTCAATTCGATCGTCTTGGCGGCACTCTACATTTACGCGGCTGAAGACCAGATGCCTGACGGTTTTGATTCACAGCTCGTGCAGGGCGCGTTCGCGCAACGATAGCGTCGTGGGACTCAGTGCCTGGCCGGAAGCGATGATTCCCTTCGAAATTGTGAATCGCTTAGCGGCTCCCAGCGTTGCCACTCGATGGATGCCGCAGGGCACGGCCGGCCAAAGCACCGGTGACCTGGCCTTCCCAAATCGCGGGTGTGCCATTGACCAACAGGTAGCGAATCCCTTCCGAATAGCGGTGCGGGGATTCGAACGTGGCCTTATCAATCAGTTCCTGCTCACTCCATACTGCGACGTCGGCATAGGCTCCCGCACGCAAATAGCCCCGCGCGTTGAGTCCCAGGATATCAGCAGATAGACCACTCGCACTGCGACTCGCCTCTTCGAGCGGAATCACCTTCTCACGCACCGCGTAGAAGCCGATCTTTCTCGGAAATGTTCCGTAGTTTCTCGGGTGGGGGATCTCTTCGCTTGGAATCTTCGCCGAACCATCCGATGCGGTTGCGACCCAGGGCTGCTGCATCACGTAGCGGACATCGTGTTCGTTGATGCCATAGTTAACGATCTTGGTGCCGCTGTCACGTTTGAGGATCGTCAACACAAGATCAAATGGGTCGATGCCCTGATGGTCGGCGATCTCTTTCAAACGCCTTCCCGCCCAGCTGGGATCGGGCCGGTAGCGGGCGATCTGAATCCGCTGGCCCTGGTCGGTTAACTCAAGTTTCTTGCGGATCGCTTCGTGAATCCGACTCGTGTCTTCACCCTCGGCCAGTCTTTCGAGCATCTGCTTCGTTCCGCCCGCACGAGCCCATGCTGGAATCAACGTGGCCGACAGCGAAGTGCTCGACGCGATGTAGGGATATTGGTCCGCGGTAACGACCTGTCCCGCCTCTCGCCGCTCTTGAATCAGATCGACCGCGACGCGTACGAGTCCCCAGGAATCTTTGCCCGATGACTTGAAGTGCGAGATGTGAACGGGGATCTCCGCAGCACGCCCAATTTCCAGTGCCTCATTGACCGCATCAATCAAGCCCGTTCCCTCGCCGCGAATGTGGCTCGCGTAGATCCCGCCGTGATCGGAAACAACTTTCGCAATCTCGGTGAGTTCCGCTGTGTCGGCATAGGAGCTTGGCACATAAATCAGTCCGGTCGACATGCCCCACGCGCCGTCGGCCATCGCGGTTGCCGCCAGGCTCTTCATTTCTTCTAGTTCCTCCTGCGTTGCGTCGCGACGTTCGCTCTGCATGACCTCTCGTCTCAACGAACCTTGCGGCAGCAGGTGCGCGATATTCAGGCCGATTCCCCGCTCATCGAGCTTCGCATAGTAGTCCGAAACGTCGATCGGGCCGCTTCCGCAGTTCCCCGTTACGATGGTTGTGCATCCCTGGGTCAGGTAGTTAACCGCTGCCCGTGTCCGTTTGGATGTTGCCGGTGAATCACTGTGGTTGTGCAGATCAATGAAGCCTGGCGAGATAATCAACCCCCGGCAATCAACTTGTTTCTTGACCCGTCCGTGTTCAAATCGACCAACCGCCACAATCCTGTCATCGGCAATCGCTAAGTCACCAACGTGCCCGGCGGAACCATCACCGATGTGAAGGGTGCCTCCAACGAGCAGTAGGTCTGCGTCGATCGGTTCGTCAGCTGATAGTCGGGCGGGCGTCAAGCCCAGCAAGCCGGTCAAGCAGAGAAGCCAGAGGGAAGCCCATTTGATTTGGTGTGACATTTGTCCTCCAAGTTTCTGTGCGATTGCCCAAGAGATCTCGAGCTAGATAAGTGTGCGCAATTGTGAATTCCTAGCCGTGCTCGTGCTCAGTCGCTCGCGACGGTGCTCGTGCTCGAATCAATTGGCATGGCTCTTACCATTCTTTTCAATTGCGAGCACCGCTTCGCTGAGCACGAGCACGAGGAGTTCCGCACTGTTCCACAATCGCGCACGCTTATTTAGATGCCTGAGTGTCTTCGCGGAAATGCTGGATCGGTCGATTGGGTCGCACCCGCGGTTATCGACAGCATTACCTCGCTGGACCGAAGAATCAACTGCCACCGACCGGATCGATTGACTCGCGGTCGCCTCCCACGACCTGTCAACGTTCAGCGCGTACCGCCAAGCTCGTTTAGCAAGGCGACGATCGATGCCTCGACTTCAGTTGCCTCATCGAACAGCACAAAACGAGTCTTCGGCAGTTCTCGGAATGCATCCTCGAACCGCGAATCGGAAGGATCTTCGCCCGTCGCATTGCGGATGTAAATGGCGGCGACTTGATCCGGATTCTCTCGGGCAAGTTGCGCGTAGATCTCCGGATCCTGTTCGCCCGTGTCACCAACGAGAATGAATTGACGATCGGGAAACGCACGGAGAATCGGTTCGATCGCGGCGAGCTTCGTCTCACGCTGCGAAGACAACAAATCAAAGACGCTAGAGTCTTTGAGTCGAAAGTGCTTGAGATGAAGCGTGCCGTCGGGGATCCCTGACTTGGCCATCCAGGACTCAATTGGCCCGAAGAGTTGCCAGGGGCTTCCTGAGACGTAATGAAAGGCCACGCCCGAAGAGGCCAGTTGGCGATAAAGATCGGGCATTCCTTCGACAGCGCGAAACTCGCGAAGG
>JARFQX010000131.1 GCA_029287555.1 Rubripirellula sp.
GCGATGAAGCCTCTGAATCGCGTGAAATCCCGACCCGCTTCCCTGCACCGATATTACTCGGCTTCTCGCCGCCCGATTGGATTTCGGGCTGCTGCGGTACTACTGGGTCGTCCGACTCCCTGAGTGTCATTTGTCTTTGTCGCTTATTCCACTTCTCGGACAGACTCGATCGATCGCGATTGGAAGTCGCCTGTCGATCAAGAACCTCAGGGTCTCACTGGTTGCCTGATTGACTCGATGTGTAATGCGAATGGGCCGCCGACCCCGGGTCTCCGTTTGCCGCTCGCCAATGACGCTGCAAACGATGTTGCCTTCAGGTATGCACAAGCCTTGGGCAGAATCCGACAGGTACCAAATTTCGGGGCTACTTCCATTCAACGTCACGGGGTCACCCATGATCGCTTCATCCTCACTACCTTTCTGTGTACGCTTCAAGCTGCGAATTCGGACACCGTCCTTATACGCAGTCTGCAACACTCGATACAGGGCCTGTGGCTAACAGTTACCCTGACGGGATTCCCACCCTCTAGTCAATCGGACCTTGCCAGTCCGCACGTTCACGGCATAGTTCTGGCTGCTCTTGTTCGTGCTCGTACTCGTACTCAGCATCGCGGTACTCGTACTCGACAGCAGCATTGTACTCCTGGCCTGACTCGGACACGACATCCGCTCGTCCAATCAATCGTGTCAGCATCGATACGATCCGTTTGAGCATTCGCTTCAGTTCGCCGTGAAATTTATTGTGCCGCGCGGAGCCATTGATCGCGGGCGTGACGATGAAGTCCGTTGAGCGACTTGGCGACCGCGAGTGATTGAGCAACGTAATCAATCGAGAGCCGATAAACGTCGAGTCGATCGTGGTCGAAGATTGGTTCTGTCATCTGTGCCCCGTTCGAGTAGTACGATTACCGGGCTGCGCCCTGAGTACGAGCACGAGTACGATCTCTTACATGCCAGAACGGCGGCCATCACCGGGCACGGCCAATGTGGTGTCCACGTGCAATCGCCCGATGCCGTGCTCCGGTGGATGGCATGGTTCGCCGCGATTCTTGCGGTTGTTGACGGTTCATCGCCGCGGCTGTTCTTGTGCAGCGCATTTTAGGTAGAATGTGAAACGAAGGGTATCGAACACCTACGGAAAAGCATATGACAGTCGAAATCCCGCACGAATTACTACCGTTCGTCGAACGAATGGTGTCGCAGCGACGTTTCTTGAACGAACGGGAAGTCCTCGTCGAAGGCTTGCGGTTGCTGGAGGCCAGGGAAACGCTCAGGGAAGAGGTAAGCAAAGGATTCGCTCAACTCGACGCGGGTCAGGGTGTGCCTGCTAGCAACGTTTATGCCCGCGTCGAAGACCGAATTCGTGCAATTGAATCTGGTGAAGCGTAGTGGCGAATGTCGTATACGCACCGGAGGCGGAGAACGACATTTCGCACATTGTCGATGTAATTGCCCGCGACAATCCAAACGCAGCTCGGAAGTGGCTAGCAAAGTTGCGTGGCACATGTGACACACTGTCAACGCAGCCGAACGGCGGCGAGATGCGCACAGACTTGGGCGTACCTGGCTGCAGGTCCTTCAGTTTCGGAAACTACGTGTTGTTCTTTCGTGTGGTCGACGACGGAATAGAAGTCGCTCGGGTGATTCACGGAAGTCGGGACCTCCGCAATATGTAAACGCTGCCACGTCGGCTAACGTCGCCCGCCACCGGGCCGGGAAGTTTGATTGTCCATTGTAACCAAAGCCGCAAGACCGGCTCCGGTGCACGGGATGGTTCGCCGCATTGGATCGGATGTACGTCAACCATTGCGAGTGACATAAGTGAATAGTGAACGTGCGAATCGCCCGCGTCGCGGTTACCGACCTGCACGGAGCATTTGGAGCACCATCTCCGGGACGATTGCGGCACGACCGCCGGGAGATGCCATTTGTTCGAGCGTAGTTTCTGCCGAGTCGATGGTCCGAAGCCGTGCCACAGCTGCATCATCGACACCCGTACCAAGACATACCATGTATGTAAGTATTCGCGTTCGCATGCGGTCAATCGCCGGAATCGGAAAGATGATTCGCACCAAGCTCAACACGCCTTCGACAGCAAATCCGAGGAAGCCGAAAACTATTGTCAAGATGAGATTCATCGGTTGGGCAAATTCATTGTTTGTGGTTCGTCGCGTTGAACGATCAACTCTGTCGGCGAACGGTACCGATCACCGAGGACCGGCGGTTGATTCTCCATTTTCAGAACGCGATGCCCGGTCCTTCGGTGCATCGGATGGTTCGCCGCTTGCTGAGGGCATCATGCGGCTGAACCAATCGCTGCGATCTGATGCAGCGTGACGCAAGCCGAAGATCGAAGGGATGCCACCATCGACAGTGAAAACAACGACATACGGAAAACGATGAACCGAAGCGCCGCGAAATTCGCCGCCAATGCGTCCGAATGACTCCGGGCGATCGGATACGGTTTGGATGATCGAGCGGACATTGAATCGAAAGCGATTACCAAGAGAGCCTGCAATCGAATCGTAATATGAGCATGCTTCCGCAAGGTCGACTGCAAAAAGCGGGTGGTAGCGTTCAGTCGCCATCAACCCGCCGCCAGACCTCGTCAGCATCAATCGCGACATCTGGGTTCGCGAGCAATTCGTCGCGTCTGCGATTCATCTCCGCGAGTTCGTCTTCTGGCAATGTCAAAGGGGCCGACGCCACCAAGTCATCCCAAAGCTGTGTGACGATAGCCAGTTTTTCATCGGGCGGTAACGCACGAAGTGATTCTTGAAGCGTCATAGATCGATCCGTTTTCGAGACCATCCCAGTATACCATCGCTCGGACGGACAAAAAACGCACGAAGAAACACGGCCAAATCCAGTCCATGAGTACGAGCGAGCGCACGTAGTCGGCGAACTTCCGCGATCAGCGGGCCGGGACGGTTGGCTTTCCATTCGTTAAATCTTGCATGCCCGGCTCCGTTGCCTCGCATGGTTCGCCGCTTTCTTGGCGGTGTTGAGTAAGTCACTGCGGCCGGGCAATCCATCTTCGACGGTTGTGTCTCACGTCGTTCTGTTGGCTGGCGCGGGTCTCAACGCGAAAACGCATCTTGCCGCAGCCACGACTAGAGATGCTAAGGCGATCGTACCGACCAATCCAGCGGCGATGCAAAACCCACGGGCCATCGTTGATTGTGGCCAAACGAGCATCGGAAGTGGAGCAACTGAGAATGCGATTCCAAATACGAATAAAGCGATGCGTTGCCACGTCTTCGGTAGTCTGATATCTCGTGCATCCAGGTTCATCAGTTTGCTCCGAAGATTGAAGGGATTTGTGGCAGGAAGTTAGGATTGGGGCCTTGTCGGCGAACGGTTGCGATCAGCGGGCGGCGACCCACGATGGGCCATTTGCTATCGCGCTGCCGCCGCTCCGTTGCATCGCGTGGTTCTGCGGAGTTCGCGCTATTGGAAATACTGCTTGACGCCTTCTAGAACGTTTGTTGTAGCTATCGACGCAAGAATGAGCCCCATCACTCGGCTGACGATACTGGCGCCTCCATCGCCAATGATTCTAGAAATGAAGCCCGCAGCCAACATCAAAAGATATGACGCTGCCAGTACCGAAAGCATAATGACGGAACTGATCATCTGATTGAATATCGAATTGGTGGAATTCTCAGTCAGCAGTACCACGGCCATCATCGCACCCGGCGAAGCCAATGATGGTGTCGCGAGTGGGAATACCGCCACGTCACTTGTTGAACGCAATTCTTTCTTTTCGCCTTCTGGTTTGCTTTCACCGAAAATCATGGTCAAAGCGAACAGGAATAAAATGATCCCTCCGGCAATTTGAAAAGCGAGAATGGGCACACCCATCGCTCGAAGCATGATTTCGCCAACGATGATGAAAAATAAGAGTATCCCTGCGGCGGTTACAGCAGCGACAAATGCGATTCTCTTTCTTTCAGTTTCCGGTCGGCCTTGTGTTGCGGAGATAAATACTGGGACCGTTCCAATTGGATCGATCACTGCCCAAAGCAATACGAACGTGGTGAGCGATTCGCTAAGTGAAAGCATGATTTTCGGTTACGCAGAACGGTACCGATCAGCCGGTCGCGGCGGTTGATCTTCCATTTTAAAACGCCCGGCTACCGCGACTCGGTTGCATCGGATAGTTCGTCACCTGTCTCTTCATCTCGCTTACTTACAAGTACAAGTCCACGCATAGACGGTTTCGCGTCGAACTGGAAAGACCTGTCTAACTGCTTTTGCGTCCGCGGATAATTCCAGATGCGAATTTCGTCAATCTCTCCCGCAAAATAAAAGCGTGATCTAGTATCTTCGGTTGCGCCGATGTGAAGCGGTGCGTCATTTGTTGCCTGATCGAGGGTTCGTTTGACCTCGGAGCATTTTTTTCCGTCGACATATAGCGTAAGAGTGTCGTCAGCACGTATCGCGGCGACGCGAATCCATATTCCGTGCGAGAGCGGCTTCTCACTTACGATGTGTTGATAGCCGCCGCCGCCATCACCGATGTGGAAGTGAAGGCGGTTGTTCGCATTTATCACCCCAAGATAGTAATTATGTTCCGTGTTAAGGACCCCACTCCCTTTGCTCACGATGCAGGATGTATCGAAACGTGATGATTGCCTAGGCGGTAATTTAATACGTGCCTCAATTGTGAAGGTCGAGTCCAAATCGAAAGACGGCGCGTCTGGCACAGCAGCGACGTCCGTGCGACCGTCAAATTGTTGGGGGTGTGAGAGTACAGTGGCTTGGCTGAAGTAACGGTAAATGGCAAGGGAGATTCCGGCAAGAAGCGTAGCCAACAGAAGCGCAGACAGGCTGTATCGTGGACGTAATCGCCCATATCTTATTGCCTTAGGAATCGATTTGCGCTGGGCGTATTGATTCTTCATTTGCACTCTTGACAAACGATGGCGGTAACCGAGCCGCCACCAGAAAACTTTGATTTCAAAAAAAGACGCGCCACTGGCGGCTTCGGTTCACCGCTTGGTTATCCGCGATCTTCTTCCAACCTCTGTAATAGGATTCTGTTTTTCCTCGCGTTCTTGACACTGATTGTCGCCAACCAAACAGATGCGGTAATCAAAACCCCACCCGCACCCAACGAGAAGCAAAGCACCAGGAATCTGGAGATCACCCTTCCGCCGACGACAGGGCTACTCACAAATGTTTTCGTTGGAAACACCTTTAGATAGTCTTGGTTGAGAAGGAAGAAACCTGGAAACGCGACAAGGACAGCGATAGCCCCCAACATGAACGAAGCAAGCCCATAGCGTCGCACCGCTCGCAAGGTAGTGGGTGGCGAGTTGCCTTCAGGGCTCTTGTATGGATTGACCATGACTGAAAAAAGAGAACCGCAAATTGTCTTAATCGGTTTGGATTGACTTCAGCGGATAACGTTTGAAATCACGGGGCAACGGAATTTTGGTCTCCAACGACCGAAACGTGCTGCCCGTTGCTCCCGTGCATTTCGTGGTTCTGGCTTTCAGCAGCGGGCACCGAAACGACCATTGCGACCAGGCGACACGAACCGCCAGCATACCACCGGGGATTGGACCGCGCAACGCTTTTCATGCGCAACATCGTGCTCAGCGCAGCGGTGCTCGTGCTCAGTGAAACGGTGCTCGTAATCGATTTACCGCGCATCACTTCTCGCCACAACATGTCGTCCGGGAATTGAGAACGACCCTAAAACATAGCCACTGACGCTAGGGCAGCGGTGCCCACGTTCGTATCGATTACGAGCACCGTCGCTGCGCGACTGAGCACGAGCACGAGCACGAGCACGATTGGTTCAACGCCAGAACGTTTGCGATATGCGGGCGGCGGGAGGTGACGAACCACTTGAGCAAAACCGACTACCGCCGCTCCGTATCGTCGCATGGTTCGCTGGTCTTTTTGGGTCGTGTTTGAGGTCTCAACCGGATTGCATTACGATATCAGGTAGGCCGCACCGGAAACAAACAGGAATTGCAGATGGTCAAAGTCGTTGTCACCGAAGATCAAGCGAAAGCGATCGTCGCAGCAAAAGAAGGCGTCGAATTTGTCGACGCAGCCGGCAATCGTCTGGGTTTTTT
>JARFQX010000140.1 GCA_029287555.1 Rubripirellula sp.
TGCGTCGTTTTGTTCATCTGCTCCGTCTCGATCCGAATGATCCGGGTCTGCTCCAGCAGGCTCGGTTGGCGGTGGCGAAACGCGATGCGGTGTCGTCCGCGCTGTTCGAGCGATTCCTTCCCGCGGCCGAACGACGAAAACGGCTTGGCAATCAGATTGACGCGGATTCCATCCTGGCGATGCAGGGGAATGCTTCACGCGGGCGAAGCCGTTTCCTCGAGGCGACGGTCCTGCAGTGCAATCAGTGTCATCGAGTCGGCGGGCAGGGTCGGAGCGTCGGCCCCGACCTGGATGGGATCGGATCGAAGAGAACGGCGCGGGAACTCTTGGAGAGCCTGGTTGAGCCTTCGAAGGTGATTGATCCGAAGTACACCAATCACCTCGCCGTCACCGACGACGGGCGTGTGGTCAGTGGGTTGCGGATCGAGGAAGACAACCAGTGGCTGGTCCTGCGTTCGGCAGACGGCAAGGACCAGAGGATCGCGAAAGATACGATCGAATCCCGTCGCCTGCAGAGCGAATCGCTGATGCCGCAAGGCTTGGTCGCCGAGATGACGGCCGAGGAGTTGGCCGATCTACTGGCCTACCTGGTGTCACTGAAATGACGCCAGGCTAAAGCATTTTCAAGAATCACATAGTCGCCGATCGTTTGCCGCCTACGAGAAATTTGAAGATGCGCGTTGGGGACGTTGTCTATTCGTCGGTGACGCAGCCTTCGCTGGCGGTCTTGACGCACTTGATGTACTTGTAGAGCGTCCCTTGGGTGGCCTTGAGCGGTGGCGATTTCCATGCTTGCCGGCGTTTCTCCAGCTCTTCCTCGCTCACGTCAACGTCGAGCCGATTCGTCTCGGCATCGATCGTGACCATGTCCCCGTCCCGCAGCAGGCCGAGCGGACCACCGAGTTGTGCTTCGGGGGTGATGTGGCCGACGATGAATCCGTGGCTTCCTCCACTGAATCTTCCATCGGTGAGCATCGCGACGTCCTCGCCCAGTCCGGCGCCCATGATTGCGCTGGTTGGGGTCAGCATCTCGGGCATGCCGGGGCCGCCTTTGGGACCTTCGTAACGAATCACTACGACGTCGCCCTTTTGAATCTTCTTGTCTTCCAAGGCGCGAAGCATCTCCTCTTCGGAGTCGAAACATCTCGCCGGACCGGTGAACGTCAATCCTTCCTTGCCGGTGATTTTGGCGACCGCGCCCTCGGGTGCGAGCGAGCCCTTGAGGATGCGAATGTGACCACTCGATTTGATTGGATTATCAACGGTGTGGACGATCGTTTGGCCTTCCCTTAATCCTGGCAACGATGCCAGATTCTCGGCCAGTGTCTTGCCGGTCACCGTCATGCATGATCCGTCCATCAACCCTTGTTCCAACAGGTATTTCATGACCGCGGGTGTGCCACCCACCGAGTGCAGATCCTCCTGGACGAATTTCCCGCTCGGTTTCAGGTCGGCGAGATAGGGAATCCGATCGCTAACGCTTTGGAAGTCATCAATGGTCAACTCGACGCCCACACTTCGTGCCATCGCGATCAGGTGAAGCACGGCATTGGTGCTGCCGCCGAGTGCCATCACCGTGACCATCGCGTTCTCAAACGCCGTCCGCGTCATGATGTCTCGCGGTTTGATATCGGCCTCGAGCAATTCCAACATGGCGGCTCCAGCCCGGCGGCATTCGGCCTTCTTCTCCGGATCCTCCGCGGGAATGCTGGCTGAATAGGGAAGCGACATGCCCATCGCTTCAATGGCGGTTGCCATGGTGTTGGCGGTGTACATGCCGCCGCAGGCACCCGCACCGGGACAACTTCTCTGCACGATCTCTCGTCGTTCGTCTTCGCTGATTTGACCGGCGATGAATTGTCCGTAGCACTGAAATGCGCTGACGATGTCCAACTTCTGGTCGCGAAAGGACCCCGGTTTAATCGTGCCGCCGTAGACCATGATGGAGGGGCGATTAAGCCGACCCATGGCGATCAGGCAACCCGGCATGTTCTTATCGCAACCGGGCAGCGCGATCAGACCGTCGTACCACTGCGCCGCCATAATTGTCTCGATCGAATCGGCGATCAGGTCACGGCTCTGCAGGCTATAGCTCATCCCCTCGGTGCCCATCGAGATACCGTCGCTGACACCGATCGTGTTGAACCGCATGCTCACCAGCCCGGCATCCTCCACCCCTTTCTTGACCTCAGCTGCCAGATCAAGCAGGTGCATGTTGCAACTATTCCCCTCGTACCACATGCTGGCGATGCCAACCTGCGCCTTGTCCATATCCTCGGGAGTCATGCCGGTTGCGTAAAGCATCGCTTGTGATGCTCCCTGGCTCTTGGGCTGAGTGATGCGACTGCTGTACTTGTTGAGAGCTTGGTTCATGGTGTTTCTTTGGGGGCACTTGCGACGTGAAGAGGGAAAAGGATTATGATCTTCCCAGCAGATTTGAAAAAGGGACGGGATACGGACTGTGGAGGCTCACCATGAAACGATGTTTTTTGCCATTCCTCGCGATCTCGATGGCGTTCTTGACGGTCTCCGGTGTTTGTCAGGCCGAGGAGGCCGATGATTTCCGGGACAATTCGCTCCCTTTGTTTGACGGCGAGACCACGGCCGGCTGGGAGGGAAACGCCTATTGGTTTCGCGTCGAGGGGGACGCCATTGTGGCGGGACGGCTCGATGAGAAAATTCCGCATAATGAGTTTCTGTGCACCACGCAGAACTACGATGACTTTGAGCTGAGGCTCGAAGCGAAACTCGTCGGTGCGGGCCAGAACGCGGGGATCCAGTTTCGCTCCAAGCGAGTTCCCAACAGCACGGAGGTCTCGGGGTACCAGGCGGACATCGGCTCCGCTTGGGACCGACCGGTGTGGGGGGCGCTCTATGATGAGTCGCGACGAAACAAGATGTTAGCCGAACCCGACCCCGAGCTGGCCAAACGGTTGGTCAAACAGGAGGGATGGAACGAGATTCGAGTCGTTTGTCGAGGTCCGAAGATCGAGATTTTTCTCAACGGGACCAAGACCGTTGATTACACCGAACGTGATCCGGCGATCCCGCGTCACGGTGTGATCGGGTTGCAGATCCACAGTGGCCCGCCGACCGAAGCCTGGTATCGCAACCTTCGAATTCGCCAATTGTAGTGAGCCAGCAGCCAGCGGGAACGGGCAAGCGAATGAGCGCGGAGCGCCAGCGAACGAGTGCGGACGAGGTTGAGTTCGTCTACTTTGATCTCGGCAACATCTTGCTCTCGTTTGATCCCAAGCGGGCCTGTGAGAACGTGGCGAAGCGATTTGGAGTTCCCGAGCAGTCCGCGCGAGAGGCAATTTACGAGAGTGATTTGCAACACCGTTTCGAGCGGGGTGAATTGACCGCAGAGGTGTTTGCCGACCAAGTCCGGTCGGCGCTAGGGCGAAGTCGCGGGGAGATGCCCACGGACCTGCTGCTCGACGCGGTGAGTGATATGTTCCGGCCGGTCGAGTCGATGGCGGAGGCGTTGCAGGCCGTTCGCGACGCGGGATTGCCGGTCGGTTTGCTTTCCAACACCTGTCACGCTCATTGGAATTGGGTCCGCCGCCAACGTTATGCGGCGATTGAGTTCTCATTTGACGTGACGATTCTCAGCTACGAGGTCGGGGCAATGAAGCCGGAGCCGGCGATTTACGAGGCGGCTGAGGAGGCATGCGGCGTTGGCAAGGAGCAGATTCTGTTTCTTGATGATCGTGCCGAGAATGTCGCCGGTGCGCTGCGACGAAATTGGCGGGCGGTGGAGTGTTTCGGAGGTGCAGCGGCGTGGAGTGTCTTGCGGCAACACGGCGTCGTGAGGTGAACCAACATGCGCGCCTGGCTAAGTTCGATTCTGTTGTGGCTGGTTGTCACCTCCGGGGTGGCCCTGGTCTGGCCGGCCGATCGATTCGGTTTTGATCCGTTCGCTTCGAATGCCTGGCTGCTTTGGTCGCTGATCGTCGTCACGATGTTTTCCCTCGGGACGTTGGTGCAACCGGACGAGTTGCGGCCGCTTCAACAACGTCCCTGGTGGGTCGCGCTCGGGGTTGTCACCCAGGTGACCGTGATGCCGCTTGCCGCGTGGCTGGCGACCCGGTTGGTGCCAATGAATACCGAGTTGGCAGCGGGAGTCATCCTGGTTGGTTGCGTCCCCGGCGCGATGGCTTCCAATGTGTTGACCCGCACCGCGAGAGGAAGTGTTGCCTACTCGGTGAGTCTGACGACGGTGGCGACGCTACTTTCCCCGCTGACCGTGCCACTGGTGCTGTGGATTGTTGCTGGAATGCAGACGGATCAATCGCTGGGCAGGTCATCGATCCTGCTGGCGTTGCTGGTCGTGCTGCCGACGGTGGCGGGGTACGCCGTCGCGCGTCAGGTGGCGAGGGTACGCAAGCTGGCCGCTCGCTTTGGCCCGTTCGTTGCTTCGCTCGCGCTGCTTTGGATCATTGCCTCGGTCGTTGCTGCGAACCGAAGTCGGCTGATCGAGGTGGGCGGTTTAATCGTGGGTGTCTTGTTGCTGATCAATTTGGTCGGTTATGCAGCGGGGTTTGCGGTAGGACGGAAGGCCCGACTGCCCGAGGCTTATCGCCGCGCGTTGACGCTGGAGGTTGGGATGCAAAACGCGGGTCTGGGCACCGCCTTGGCTGTTTCGTTACATGGTCCCAACACCATCGCAACGATCCCCACGGCGGCCTACACCTTCGGCTGCATGCTGACCGGGACGGTGCTGGCGGTATGGTGGGGGCGGCGTGGCGGGATCGCTGTTGCGGGGGGTGGCGGGATCGCTGTTGCGGAGGCCGGCCGATGCAAATGATCGATGGAGACCCCATTGATTTGGCCACGGACGCAGGCGAGAGGACAGAACGGACGGCCGCAATCGCCCGGATTCGGTGAGGTCCGTTCGAGGCTCGTCATGAATCGATGCCCTTTAAGCTTTGTCGCTGGGAAAGCTACAATGGATCTCTTTGACCGCCGCCGCACCGCTCCGCATTGATTCATGTCTCAGTCAACGGTTCAGCCGACGATTGCACCGGTATCGGATTCGCCTCGCGTCGCAGCCGTGATTGATATCGGCGCAACGAGTATTCGGATGGCGATTGCGGAGATCCATTCCAGCGGCGATGTCCGCACGCTCGACACCTTGATCCAGGCGGTCGATTTGGGGCGGGAAGCCTTCGAGAATCGGCGGATTTCCCGCAAGAGCATCGAGCGGTCCGCTGCTGTGCTGCAACGCTATCAGCGTGTTTTGCGAGAGTACGGGATCACGGAATCGAGCGACGTGCGCGTGGTGGCAACCACCGCGGTACGTGAAGCGACCAATCGACTCGCCTTCACCGATCGCATCTTCGTTGCTACCGGATTGAATGTCGAGCCGATTGATGAGGCGGAGGTCAATCGGATCACGTACATGGGGGTGATTCCCTACCTGCAGGCGCATCCGGAGCTCGCCGATGGCAAGTCGCTGGTGGTCGAAGTCGGCGGTGGCAATACCGAGATGTTGGTGGTCCGCGGCGGGAACGTGCTCAACAGCCAGTCGTTTCGCTTGGGTTCGATGCGGTTGATTCAGACGCTCGATGGAATTCGTGCCAGCGCCGCGCGGCGAAGAGCGTTGATGGAAAGCCACATCCGCCGGACGCTCCTGCAAATCGCGGAGAACATTCAGGATGACACCCAGATCCACGTTGTGGCCCTGGGAGGGGATATCCGCTTCGCGGTCCACCAATTGCAGGAGGAGTGGGACGGCAGCACGTTGGCGCAGTTGTCAACCGAGCAGCTGGCCGAATTCACCGACGAGATCGTCACGATGGGGGAGGATGCCATCGTGAAGCGATACGGAGCCAGTTACATCGAGGCAAAGACGCTCGCCCCGGCGCTGCTAGCCTACACGATGTTGGCCCAGCACTTCTCGCTGCCTCATCTTTTTGTTTGTGATACGAATCTGCGCGACGGATTGCTGCACGACATGGCGGTGGGTGGCAGTTGGACGGCCGAGTTTCGCAACCAGATCGTGCGATCGGCGATTTCGCTGGGACGAAAGTTTGATTTCGATGAAACACATGCTCGTAATGTTGCCGAGTTGGCCCGAAAACTATTTGACCAACTTCGGGATGAACACCACCTCGATAGCCGGTTCGAGGTGATTCTTTTTGTCGCGGCCCTGCTCCACGAAATCGGCTTGATTGTCAACGTGCGCAGCAATCACAAACATGCTCTTTATCTGATCCGCAACAGTGACCTGTTTGGGTTGTCAAAAGGAGAGTTGTTGCAGGTTGGATTGGTGGCACGCTACCACCGCCGCGCCGCGCCGCAACCCGGACACGAAGGTTACGGGACGCTGCCGCAAGAGGAACGTGTTGTGGTCTCGAAGCTGGCCGCCATGTTGAGGTTGGCCATCGCCATGGACGACACCCGAAGCGGCCGGATTCGCGATATCGCCTGTAGCAAAGAGGACAAACAGTTGGTGATCAATGTGCCGGGGGTCGACGACGTTTCGCTCGAACAGATCGCGATGCGGGAGAACTCGTTGTTGTTCCGCGATATCTTCGGCATGGGAGTGTTGTTGAGGGCGGGAAAGTGAGCGAGCCGTATCGATTTCAGACGGTCGCGGTGGATGGTGGATTGGCAGCGGTGTCGCGGGTCGGCGCGCGGTCGGTTGTCGGCGATTCTTGGCTTCTTTGCTTGGCGGTGGTCATGTTCTTTGGATCAGGAGCCGTTGATCAAGGATTCGCCCAGGATCCCTATCAAGCAGCTCGGCAACAAATGGTCGAGAAGTACATCGCGAGCGCGGGAGTCAGTGATGAACGCGTTCTGCAAGCGATGGGCGAGACGCCCCGTCATGAATTCGTGCCCGAGTCGCTGCGTGACCGTGCCTACTTCGATATGGCGCTACCCATTGGCAATGCCCAGACGATCAGCAGCCCGTTCATTGTCGCCCTGATGACCGAAGCCCTCGATCCCCAACCCACCGATAACGTCTTGGAAATCGGAACGGGCAGTGGCTATCAGGCCGCCGTGCTCAGCTCGCTGGTCGATCGTGTTTACTCGATCGAGATCGTGGAGGAGCTGGGAGAGCAAGCCGCCGAAGTGCTGGAGCGACTCGAATACGAAAACGTTTTCACCCGCGTCGGTGACGGCTTTCTGGGGTGGCCCGAGGCAGCTCCGTTCGACAAGATCATCGTTACCTGCAGCCCCGAGTCGGTGCCCGAACCGTTGGTGGACCAGTTGCGGGAAGGGGGCCAGATCATCATTCCCGTCGGAGAGCGGTACCAGCAGACTTTGTATCGAATCACCAAGAAGGATGGCGGGCTTGAACGCGAGGCCCTTCGTCCCACGCTCTTTGTTCCGATGACCGGAGAGGCCGAAGAGACTCGTGTCGTCAAACCGGATCCTCAGCATCCGCAAGTGGTCAACGGCGGCTTCGAAGAGTCCGCGACCGGTTCGCCGTTGAAGCCCGACTTCATACCGGGCTGGTATTACGGCCGACAGGTGCAGCGGATGGAGGCAACCGAGACGCAGCAGCGAGTGCCTCTTGGAACTGCGTATGTTCGCTTTCGCAATGAGACCCCGGGACTCGGCTCGCATCTGTTGCAGGGAATTCCGATCGACGGTCAAACCATCGCGCTGCTGCGGCTCGCCGGATACGTCCGAATCGAAGACGTGCGGCAGGGCCCCAGCCAGGAGTCTCTGCCGATGATCGCGCTAAGCCTTTATGACGAGGATCGGCAGGAGCTGGCAACCTTCTGGCTCGGTCCTTATCGGGGGACCATGCCTTGGCGAAGGTTCAGTCGCCTGGTTCGGATCCCAGCTGCAACCCGCGAGGCAATTCTGCGAATCGGGTTGTTCGGAGCGACCGGGACCGCAGATTTCGATCAAGTCTCGATCGAGAAAGTCAACTGACCCTGGCGGTACCGCCACGGTAATCGGGAAGACCATGCTTCTTGCCCATTCGGCCTCATCGACTCCAGCCTTAAAATTTGCCTAATCCGCTTGTTTCCGCATTTTGGGTCGCTATCCTACTCAGTTAACCGTTCGCCGTGGGGCGGTCGGAATCTGACGCCGGAGAAGTTGCAGGAGAGTTTTCAGATCATGATGTGTTTCCGATTCTTGTTGATCGCGGGTGCGGTATCCGTCTTTGCGGCCACGGCTGACGCGGACGGCTCGTGGGGCGGTTCGTCGGGTGGATCTTCGGGTGGTTGGTCCGCTTCGTCGGGCGGATCCTCTGGCGGAAGCCACGGTGGCGGTTTGCTGGCTCGATGGAAAGCTCGCCACTCCGGCGGTTCGTCCGGTGGATCCGTCGGTTCTTCGGGAGGCCTCGGTTCCTCGGGAGGTTCGAGTGGCGGTGCGACGGTCCACCATGCCGCTTACAGCAGCGCCAGTTCAGGTGGCAGTAGCGGCGGTCGGGTCGGCCCGATTCGACGTTTGATCCAGCGGATGCATGCTCGCCATGCTGCTCGGCGGGCAGGCGGAAGCACCGGCGGCAGCGCTGGTGGGTCCAGCGGCGGCAGCAGCGGCGGTTCGATTGGCGGCAGCACCGGCGGTTCGACTGGCGGCAGCACCGGCGGCTACAGCTCCTCCTACGGGTCGGTTGGTGGATCGAACGGTGGCTCTTCGGGTGGCTCTTCGGGAGGAAGCAGTGGAACAGCCTATCGATACTCCTCGCCGGTGGTTCACTCCGTTTCGCTCGGGAGCACATCAGCTTACGAATCGAGCGTGGTTCGCACGCGAGTTGGTCGCCCTGCGACACAGCCGATTGTCCGAAACACTTCAAGCAACGTTCGCTATGAAGTAGCCCGACCGGTGGTGGAATCGACACCCGTCGATACCGCGACGTTGACCGTCACGGTTCCGGCCGATGCGCAGGTTACGGTCAACGGACACCAGACGACGAGCGAAGGGACTGTACGTCAATTCAAGTCGAGGGGTTTAAAGGAAGGTTACGTTTACACTTACGTCGTGGAGGCTTCCTACAGCGTCGATGGCGAGGAAAAAGTGGAGAGCAAGTCGGTCAAGCTACGGTCGGGAGACTCCCAGAACATCGTCTTTACGCCGCCGGCTGTGGCTGAACCCACCGCCAAGAAGAAGGACGAGAACGTTGTCACGATCGTTCGTCTGCAAGTGCCGTCCGATGCCAAGGTCGCGCTGGCCGGCACCGATACTCGCGGCACCGGTGCGGTTCGCACCTTCCGCACAACGCAGTTGAAGCCGGGCCAGAAATGGGCCGGTTACACGATTCGTGTGACGGCGGATGTCAATGGACGGGCGGTAAGCCAGGAGCGCACGATCGATGTTGTCGCGGGAAGTACCAGCGAATTGTCGTTCGATTTTGACTCCCAGGGCGTCGCCAGCCGTTGACGATCCGGTTTCGAATCTCCCTTGTCTGGAAGCACGAGAGCCGCGCCCATTGGGGTGCGGCTCTTTTTTTTGGAAGCGTCATGGTCTCCCCCAAGCGGGAAATCGAATCTGTACATCGGGACGGTGGTAGTTAACGTAGATGCTACTCGTTTGCTCCTACTGAAGTTTCGCTTCTTTCGTAACCCGACGCGTGAGCGAGGAAAGTTGGATCTTGACTGATCCCTCGCTGACGGGCCTGTTGATTTAACACCATTCGTAACCCGACGCGTGAGCGAGGACGCCCGTACTAGCGATTCGCGGCGGTTCGTTCCTCGCTCACGCGTCGGGTTTCGATTAAATCAACAAGCCCTGAGGCGTCGGGTTACAATTTCCCAATCACTCGCCCGGAAGCGCGACTTCAAAACTTGCGCTCGCGGTTTTCACTCACCATGACGTCGAAACGATTGCTCTCATCGAAGCGTTTTCGACTGGCGCTGAGTTTGCTCCTTGTCTTG
>JARFQX010000172.1 GCA_029287555.1 Rubripirellula sp.
GGAAAGCACCTCCCCGGGAATCTACGAGCGTTCTCGGGTCTTTCTCTTGCTCGCTTTGCAATGACCCAGCCGCTTTACCGCTGCGCGCCGACGGCCTTGGCGAAACGCCGACAACGCGTGGCTGAATCATTCCGCACAACCTGACCCGTTGCCGCGAATCGCGCGCTGTTTCGTAATCGGAAAAGCAAGCCTCGTCCCGATTCCCGCCGATAGCAAAAATGTTCCCAGTACCGCGAGAGTCTTTCCCGAATCGCTTTGCGGTCCGATGGGAACTCCCGCCAACCCCTCCAGCCTCATTAGCGCGAGAGTCCCCGCCTTGCACGCGGCGGGTTTTCGTCCATGGATGCGCTGTCTTCGGTACCAAGGAGTCTTGCCGAGCCATGTCACTGCGCCAATTGTCCCGATCACCGTCGTTGATTGTTACTTTCCCAATCGTCTTGTTGGTGTGGCTCGTGGGCGGTCATGCCGAGGCCGAAACAAAGCTCGACCGCTGCAGGCAAAGCCAAATCGAGTATGCCGAAGACGTGCGTCGTTGCTTCGAGGTGGAGACGCCTTGCGGATGGGTCGAACTTGGCACGCACGATTCCTTGCCGGCGTTCCAGCGATCACGCGGCACTTCCGGTTTGACGACCGATGCAGCAACGGTCGCCGCATCGGTGCTGTGCTCCAAAGCCGGCGTGGCGGTCCAGCAGATCATTGAGCCATTCGCCATGGTGGGCCCGTACCTGGAGGAATCGCTCGATGTGGTCGAGCAATTCAGCCGCTGGTGGGACGCTTCGTCGACTTCGCAGGAGGCAGGCGACGTGGGGAATGCGCCCTGGCTCGATCCAGCGGTCGGTTCGCCATCCGCCTCCGATCCGATCGAGTTCGATTTCCTCCACGTCAAGACACGCCGCGACCAACGGCTTGATTTGTGCCTGCGTGAGGATCCCCTCAATCCCACTCAATTCGGGGCCAGTGTCTTGGTGTCGAGCCTTGACCAATTCCCGGAGCAGCCTTTTAACAAACAGGTAAGGTCGAGGCGGGAAAACGTGCTGGTGGGATGTTCACCAATGATCTTCACGCTCGAAGAGCACTACATGGCCTATGACATGACGCGGCGTGACGTCAAACTGTGGTGCGTTTTTCCCACCACCACGCGACCGTTCTGCATTCGGCGTCACGCTGCCGACTTCGACGCGCATCCGATGTGGAACGAATTCGACGTGGCCGTCGAACGGAAGACGACGCGACCGGCCGAATCGCTCGCATCGCAGCTGCAGTGCTCGGCGTATTGCGTCCTGGAGGATTGGGTGGTGGCGATGGAGAGTTGGACGTTAGCCGAGTCGCCCGTTCGTCGCTTGCTAAGGCCGCGTCAAGTTGGTCGCCATCTTGCAGCCTTGTTCGACCGACAAAGCCAACTAACCGGCCAGGCTGCCGCTGTCCTGGCCAAGCATTGGCCGGAAGTCAAGGCGGACCATCCGCCGAGCCCGGCCGGTGCGGCGCTGCTGGCAAGAGCGGGAGCAACGGAGAAGCCCCCTGCTCCGCGACTCGAAACGTTGCCCGCTCCAGCGTCCAGCATCGCACGACTCCCCAGCGACCGAGCAGAGTCGAGAAGGGAATGAGGGCAAGAGGTGAGTTGCGGAGGGTGTCCGAGAATTCGAAGTAGGCCGAATCAAGCGAAGCGCAGATCCGGCACCGAACTTCGATTCGACGCCGAGCAAGAACCTTTGCCGGATCGGCGTCGCTGCGCTCCTTGATGCCGGCCTACACGTTGAAATGCCTGCGTCGTCCGCTTCGGAATTCCCGGACACCCTCGAGAGGCGAGTGGACCCCGGCATCTGGCCTCTGCTGTACCATAACGTGGTCTTGATCACTCTCGCGAACTTAGACGGAAGACACTTACGATGGCTGGCAAGAATGTGCTGGGCGGCGAATTGGCGGCTTGCAGCACCGACCCGATGACTGGATTCTTCCGAGATGGATGCTGCAACACCGGAGCCGAGGACGCGGGCTTGCACGTGGTTTGTGTCCAGGTGACGAAGGAGTTCTTGGAGTTCAGTCGCTCGCGCGGCAACGATCTGATCACACCGAATCCTCTCTACCGCTTTCCCGGGCTAGTTCCGGGTAATCGCTGGTGCCTTTGCGCCGCGCGCTGGAAGGAAGCCTACGATGCAGGCTGTGCCCCGCCGGTCATCCTCGAAGCCTGCCACGTTTCGACCCTCGAGTTCGCCTCTCTGGAGGAACTTCGCGAACATGCCATTAGCCTCGATGATCAGCCGTAGGCGAGAGGCGAGAGGCGAGAGGCGAGAGGCGAGAGGCGAGTGGCGAGTGGCGAGTGGCGAGTGGCGAGTGGCGAGTGGCGAGTGGCGAGTGGCGAGTGGCGAGTGGCGAGTGGGCCCGCGCTTATCTTTCGGTTGTGTTCACGATATGATGTACAGACGTCGACGGGCCGTCTCGGGCTTGCCCAAGGATGTCCCGGCGGGTTGACGGCGGGTTGACGGCGTGCGGCGGAAATTTTGAAGCCGCGTTTTTTTCGTGACCCGACGCCTGAGCGGAGAGAATCGGATCTTGACTCATCCCTGGCTGACCGGCTTGTTGATTCAATCGAAATCTTCAGGTTAATGGTGAGGCAAGGCGCGCTGCCCGGCCGCTCACGAGCCTGTCGATTTAATACCGATCGTAACCCGACGCGTAAGCGAGGAAGCCCTTACTGGTGATTAACGGCGGTCCGTTCCTCGCTGACGCGTCGGGTTTCGATTAGATCAACAAGCCGGTGAGCGGCCGGGCAGCGCGCCTTGCCCGAGGCCTTACGGCCAACGGCTCACCATTAACCTGAAGATTTCGATTGAATCAACA
>JARFQX010000187.1 GCA_029287555.1 Rubripirellula sp.
CGCATGAAGCGTGATCTGTTACCGCGACTTCGTTATCCCAGTTACCGCGAAGGTCTCTCGGAGTTACTTTGAGCAGCCGGATTCGCTGAACCCGATTCACCGACTGCACCCCTCCTCGACGCCTCGACGGGTTTTCCCGCCGCCGAGTCGGTTTCTACAATACCGGGGCTTCCTCGTCGCAACGCGTTGCTCATTTACCATGCTAACCCGAAAACCGATATTTCCAGGCATCATCGAACTGAACTTCCAGGCCGGCGAGGTCCTTGGCTGTAATGTCTACTTGGTCTACGACGCCGACGAGTGGATCCTGATCGATATTGGCTACGAAGAAACCGTTGACGATTTCGTCGAGATCATCCGTCAACTTGATTTCCCTCTTTCCCGCTGCAAAACACTCGTGGCAACGCATGCCGACGTTGACCACATCCAAGGCCTTGCCAAGTTAAAGCAACTGCTCAAGACGACCGTGACGAGCCACCCCAACGCGGTCAAGCCGCTGGAATCGGGTGACACGCTACTGACGCTCGCCGAGATCGAGGCTCAAAACCTGAAGCTGGCCATGCCGCCGGTGCAGATCGAACACCAGGTCAACGACGGCGACGTGATCCAAGTCGGCTCGATCAAACTCGAGGTCTGGCATACCCCGGGTCACACCGACAGCCAGCTGGCGTTTCGGGTTGGCGATGTGCTGCTCAGCGGCGACAACATCTATCGCGACGGCTGCATTGGCGCCATCGATGCCCACCACGGAAGCGATATCAAAGCCTTCATTCGCTCGCTCGAGAGGATTCGGGACAGCGACGTGCAGTGGCTCGCGCCCAGCCACGGACCGATCTTCCGCAACAACCCCGATCTGCTGAATCGCACGATCGAAAGGCTGAGGGGCTACCTGAAGATGGCCGACTTCGGCACGCTTGCCGAGGGCTGGCCCCTGATGGATCAGTGGGAAGAAGAAGTTGCCCAGTCCAAGCTCCCGGAGGGACTCGAGCAACTCAAGTAGGACCCGATCTTCGGCATCCTCATCGGCTCACACGGCAACGCGGCAGACTCCGGTGAAGCTCCATCGTCGCCCGTATTCACCCACCCCGCCCCGCCGTCGATCGGGGGGACTCGGTGCGGGCCAGACGTGAAGGGTGTGAGTATTTCCAAGTTTGGGGCGACCAATCGCTCTCCCCCCGCGTCTTCGATTGATTACCGTAGGAGGAAGTGAGATCGACTCGGTTTCGCCTTCCCCCTCTCCCGTCGAACCGCCGAACTCTCGGCATCTTGAATTCTCCAATGGCTACCTCCCCCGCCCAAGCTCCGCCTGAAGTCGATCGATTGTTGCTCGGGATCGATGTGGGAGGCAGCTACGTGAAAGTGGGTCTGGTCGATCGTCGCGGAAAGCTTCAAGCCAAGGTCAGGGCGGCAACGCCATCGTTGAGGACCCCCCAAGGAGTGGTTGCTCACGCTTTGGAGTTCGCCAACGCGAAGTTGCGAGAGTTCGGTCTGCCTGTCGAAGCCCTGGAGGCAGTCGGAATGGCTGTCCCCGGCGTCCTCGATTCACAAGCGTACCGGCTGCGAGAAGTTGTCAATTTGCCGGGCTGGCTCAACGAGCCACTGCTGGAGATTCTCTCGGAAACCACGCGGCTGCAAGCGGCCGTGGTCAACGACGCCAACGCCGCGGCGTACGCGGAACACTCGCTTCGAAATTTGCAGCGGGAATCGCTAGCTCTGATCACGCTGGGAACCGGAATCGGCTGCGGACTGGTTGTCGGCGGCGATCCCTACGGAGGGGATCACGGGTGTGCCGGCGAGCTGGGACACATTGCCGTCCGCTTTGGGCCCACTGCCCTGCCCTGCACCTGCGGAAGCCGCGGGCACTTGGAATCCTACGCGGGCGCCGCGGGTGTGATTGCGCGTCTGCGAGAGGAATTGGCACGAGTCGATGATGCGTCGATTCCCCAGTCTCAGATTCCCCCTTCTCTGCTTGAGCCGGATGTTTCGCCGAAAGAGATCGCCGAAGCGGCCGAGGCGGGCTGTGAACCTTGTCGCCGCGTGATCGAGGAAACCGCCGAGTTCGTCGGTCAGGCGGTGGGCATGTTGGGCCAAGTGATCGATCCGACCGTTGTGCTACTTGGCGGAGCCATGACCTTCGGAGGCCCCGACCGTGCGATGGGCGATTTCTTTCTATCCCAGGTCCGCCAGACGGTGCGCGAGACCACACTCGTCCAGGTCGGCGGTAACCTGATCATTGAATTCGCAACACTGGGCAATGATGCCGGATTGCTCGGTGCAGCGATGGTAGCAGAACAGGTACGCCAATCGTGATCACGAATCCCAGCGAACGCATTCCTAGCCGAGCTTTCTCCCGTGCTTCCGACGCAAGCGTCGCCGCCGCGACGGAGATCGCCGAGCTGATCCGTTGGAAGGCGCAGCGACGTGAGCTTTGTGTGCTTGGACTGGTCGCTGGCTCCTCACCGGTCAAAGTCTACGAAGAGCTCGTACGTCTGCACCGCAGCGGTTCACTCTCCTTCGAAAATGTGGTCACGTTTAACCTGGGTGAGTACTACCCAATGCAACCCTATGAGTTGCAAAGCGTCTCGCGTTTCATGCACGAGCATCTGTTCGACCACGTCGACATCAAGCCAGGCAACATTCACATTCCCGATGGCGCCGTGCCTAAGGCGGAAATCGCGGCGTACTGTCAACAGTACGAGCAACAGATTCGCGACGTCGGGGGAATTGATATTCAACTACTGGGGATCAACAGCACCGGTCACATTGGGCTCAACGAACCCGGCAGTGACCGCACCTCTCGCACTCGCATGATCACCTTGGACAACGTGACCCGAACGGATGCCGCGAGTGATTTCTTTGGTGCCGAAAATGTTCCCCGCTATGCGATCACCATGGGTGTGGGAACCATCCTCGAAGCTCGACGCATCCTCTTGCTGGCGTTCGGTGAAGGAAAGGCATCGATTGTGGCCAAGACGATCGAAGGTTATGCCAACGCGGGAACGCCAGCGACTTTCCTGCAGGACCATCCCAATGCCCTGTTCCTGCTGGACGAGGCCGCTGCGTCCAACCTGACTCGATCCCAAGCTCCCTGGTTGCTCGGTGAGGTGGATTGGGATCCAACCACGATTCGCCGGGCGGTGATCGATTTGTCCGAGGATCTCGGCAAGGCGATCTTGAAACTGACCGATGCGGATTACAACGAACAGGGCTTGCAAGACCTGCTGGCTGCCCATGGTAGCGCCTACGACATCAACCTCCGCGTCTTTCGACACCTTCAATCAACGATTACCGGCTGGCCCGGAGGCAAACCCGAGCATGCCAAGCAAGTGGGCGATCGGCCCGGCCATCGCGACGACATCTTTCCCAAGCGGGCCTTGATTTTCTCACCCCATCCGGACGACGACGTGATTTCCATGGGCGGCACGCTGATCCGTCTGGTCGACCAGGGACACCAAGTGCACATCGCCTACCAAACCTCCGGCAACATCGCCGTCTTCGATGAGGACGCGATTCGATTTGCCGAGTTTGTGGAGGATTTCTGTGAAGAGTTTCAGATCCGCGCCGACGGCCTTCAAGAATTGGAATCCCACGTTGACGAATTCCTCCGCAACAAGAAAGCCGGACAAGTCGACAGTGACCAGGTTCAACGCATCAAGGGGTTGATCCGGCGCGGCGAGGCCCGTGAAGGCGCTCGCGGTTGCGGGGTCAAAGATGAGAACCTGCACTTCCTCAACCTGCCCTTCTACCAAACCGGTCGGGTGAAGAAGAGTCCGATCTCGGACCGCGACATCCAAATCACCGTCGACCTGCTTCGCGCCGTTGAACCACACCAGATATACGCGGCGGGCGACCTTTCCGATCCGCATGGAACTCACCGAACCTGTTTGTCGATTATCCTGCAGTCTTGCATTCAGTGTCAGCACGAGCCTTGGTACCAGCACTGCGTTGTCTGGCTCTACCGCGGCGCTTGGCAGGAGTGGGCGCCCCATCAAATTGAGATGGCGGTTCCATTGAGTCCTCAAGAAGTGGCGAGAAAGCGGGCGGCGATCTTCAAGCATGAATCGCAAAAGGATCGCGCGCTCTTTCCCGGCTCGGATGTTCGTGAGTTCTGGCAGCGAGCTGAGGAGCGAAACGCCCAGACCGCGCGACGCTATGATGCCCTAGG
>JARFQX010000231.1 GCA_029287555.1 Rubripirellula sp.
GCCGGTTGCCCGCCGCGGCGGTCGCGGGAGGCGATTCGCAGTTGCTCGACGATCTCATAGGACGCGTCGCCTTCAAACTCGCGAATCACCTCACCGAGCATCTTGCCCAGAAAATCGACTTCCTGACGGAGGGGATCCATCGTCGCGTTCGTGCGGAGGGTCACGTCTTGGGTCGGCATGGTCGGGTTGCTTTCCATCGTGAGCCGCAGGCACCAGCCTCGGTGTTTGGGGAAATGATCTCCGCTCGGAAGCCACTCGCCAGCCGCCACTGGCACTCGGCTGGGCCCGGTCGGCCCAGATTGCTCGGTCGCGGGGGGAACCGACCGGGGGGACCGGACGCCGAACGTACGAAATTTATTTCGTCAATTGTACTTCGCAAGTCCAGGGTTTGACAGTCCAACTCGGCAGCGGCGGAGGGGAAAAGGACCGCCGACATCACCGCCGCACGCAAAAACATGACTTTTTATACGCGAAATTAGTTTCGTGAATTTTTTTTCTTGTCCGATGAGGTACAGTAGCAAGTGTTTGGTGACAAGTGTCCTGACTCCCATCCTTCCGACCATGGCCATTCCCGACGAACCGCCCGGCAAGGCAACGAAACGACGACGACGCTCGGCGGCCACGGTTTCCCGCCAAGCGACATCCCGTCAGGGAACATCGCGCCAGGGAACATCGCGTCAGGCAGCGGCGGAGGCCGTGAACGGGCGCCAACGCAAAACCAGCGTCGATCATTCCAAACAGTGGACCTTTCTGACCAACCACGCCCACGTCCTGATCCTGCTGCACGGTGAACCCGAACTGGTGCTTCGCGAGGTTGCCGCTCGGGTCGGTATCACCGAACGTGCGGTGCAGCGCATCGTGCAGGACCTCGAAGAAGAGGGGTTCCTGCGGAGGCACAAGGTCGGTCGCCGCAACCAGTATGAAGTGCTGGCCCAACACTCACTTCGTCATCCCATCGAGTCGCACCGCAAGATCGGCGACCTTCTCAAACTGATGCAAAAGCCCCGTTAAGCAATCAGAATTCGATGTAGGCCGAATCAAGCGAAGCGCCGATCCGGCACCGAACTAGGCAATCAGCTTCTCGATCACCTGGCCGCCAAACTGACTGAGCTGCTTGAATCGACCGGCGTGGTAGAATGTCAACTTGTTGTCGTCGAGGCCAAGAAGTCTCAGCAGCGTGACGTGGAAGTCGCGCACGTGATGGACCTCTTCGACCGCCGTCATCCCCATCTCATCGGTGGCGCCGATTGTGTGGCCGGCGTTGCAACCGCCTCCGGCCGTCCAGATCGTCATCGCGTTGGGATTGTGATCCCTGCCATAGGCCACTCCGCCGCGAATCCCGTTGTCGGGAGTCCGACCGAATTCACCGCACCAAACCACCAGCGTGTTCTCGAGCAGACCGCATCGCTTGAGGTCTTGGATCAACGCGGCGATCGGTTTGTCGACGCCACGGATCAGATTGCCGTGGGCCCGCTCGATGTAATCGTGACTGTCCCAAGTTCCGTTGTAGAGCTGAATGAAGCGGACGCCTTTCTCAATCATCTTGCGGGCTAGCAGGCACTTTCGCCCGAACGAGTCGGTTTCCTCCTCGCCGATCCCGTACAGCTGCAGCGTTTTCGCGTCTTCCCCGGAAAGGTCAATCGCGTCGGGAACCTGCGTTTGCATTCGAAAAGCGAGCTCATAGCTAGCCATCCGCGCGGCCAATTCCTCCTGGTCGGGGCGATCGACCGCGTGACGCTGATTCAATTTGGCCAACAGATCGAGATTCATTCGCTGTCGCCCGGCGGTGACATCCGCAGGCGGCTGCAAGTCAAGGATGGGCGATCCCTTGGGACGCAGCGGCGTGCCCTGGAAATAGGCCGGCAAGTAGCCGTTGCTCCAATTCGCAGCGCCTCCCTGGGGATACGAGATTTCGGGAAATACCAGGAAGCCGGGCAGATCCTGGTTCTCCGATCCCAGGCCGTACGTCACCCAGGATCCAATGGCCGGATCGCCGCCGAAGCGATTCCCACAGTTCATCTGATACATCGCGGTGGGATGGTTGACGCTATCGACCTGACACCCGCGAAAAAAGCAAAGCTCGTCGGCAACGCCAGCGAGGTGATGCCAGTTGTCCGACATGTCCGCGCCGCTTTCCCCTGCCTTGCGAAACTTGAAAGGACTCTTGACGTAGTACCGTTTGCCACTTTCCATCGCCGATTTCTGTTCGCCCTCTCGGGTGAACTCCTTCAGGTGCATCTTCTCGAGCATCGGCTTGGGGTCAAAGGTATCGATGTGCGAAGGCCCGCCTTCCATCATCAAGAAAATGCAATGCTTGGCCTTGGCGGGAAAATGTCCCGGCTTGGGGGCCAGTGGTCCGTCGTCGTTGGCGGTCCCTTTTGCGTCGTCGGCAAGCATCGCGGTCAAGGCAACGCTCCCGAGTGAAGCGCCCAAGCCATAAAGGAACGTACGCCGAGAGGAATCGATCACGGGCGCGGGATGATGATTGGTTTGTCTGCGATTCATAGCGACTTCGAAATCTTCAATGGTGTTATCGGGTGCGATGGATTGGGGGCGATGATCCATCGAACGGTGTCAATCAACGTAGGCGAATTCGTTTGAGTTGATCAAAGTCAAACAGATATCAGCCAAGCCGCGAGCGCGACGCGTGATTTTGGATGGATCGTGATCGGGAACGAAGTCCTCGTTGAAATAGAGTGTTTCTTCGAACGAGAATCGCTCACCGGTGTTTTCTTCCACGGCTTCCCTGACAATTCTGACGGGCAACTTGGACGATGCCGGATCCTCATCGATCAGTGTCTCGACTTGTCGCCAGTGTTTCAGGCAAAGCTCGAGCTCTTCGGGATCAGGGCGGCGTCCGTAAAGGCGACGGAAGCAATCGAAGATTGCCGCACGATCACTGTCGGTCGTCTCGATCGCCCGAATCGCAAGCGAGAGCGCGCGGTCGTGCGAGTTGCGGCCGTTGAAGAGGGCAAAAACTTGCGGCGTTACCGTTGACGCCTCGCGACCCTCGCATGAGAAATCAGGTGGCGGTGCGTTGAAGACTTCCATCAGTGGATCGACGAGACCTCGCAGTTTCAGCGTGTAAATCGATCGCCGGTTTCGGTCCTTCGGCAAGGGATTCGGCTGCCACGCCGCCGCGAATGTCCCCATCACCATCCGCGGCTGCAGTGCGGCCTCCTGGTTGATGATCGGGCGGCAGGGAATGCCGCCAAGCTCGCGATTCAATTCACCACTGGCCGCCAACATCGCGTCGCGCAATTCTTCGGCGGTCAGGCGTCGGCGCTGATAGACGCTGTAAGATTGCCCCATCGGGTCGAGTCGGTCGAGCCGTTCGGGGTCGGGATGCCGAGTGCTCCTCTGGTACGCTTCCGAGCTCATGATGATGTGGTGCATTTGCTTGATCGACCATCCGTTTTCGATAAACGTCGCGGCTAGCCAATCGAGTAACTGCGGGTGCGTCGGTCGCTTGCCGGTCGAACCGAAGTTGTTGGGATTGCCGGCGATTGCAATCCCGAAGTGCCACTGCCAAAGGCGATTGGCGATCACTCGTGGCGTGAGCGGATTGTTTGCATCGGCAATCCAATTTGCCAACGTTTCTCGTCGCTGCTCAACCGTGTCGGGAAATTCCATGTTCAATTGGCCATCGAGCACGCTCAAACCGCCGGCCCGGACGGGATCGGAGGGAGAAAACGGATCGCCACCGGTCAACACGCATGTTTGTTCCAGTTCACCTTTCTTCATCCGATCGGCCGGAACGCGGAGCGGCGCGTAGACACCCTTGAAGCTCGGCGTCCGCCCGTTGTAAACGGCCAGGGCATAGGGTCGATAGCGATCGAATTGCCAACCCAGACGTTGGATTCCCTTGCGAGCGACGCGTTCCATGCCAAATTGCTGCGGCGTGAAGCCAACCAGCTTGGGCGGGTACTGGTCCTCCGGCACACCCATTTTGGCCATTCGGTTTCGAACCGCGTTGAAGTTCACGTTCCCCGGCTGGTTCTTGGATACGAACTCGACGGCCTCCAGCCATTTCTTCGGCGAAGCTTGTCGATCGGCGTACCAGCTCAGCGCGTTTTCCATCAAGACTTCGTCTAATGCGTTAAGCGTCTGCTCGTATTCTTTCTTTCGCTCCTTCAAGTAGCGTTGCTCTTCGAAACCAGACGTGTTTTCGAAGTCAAGAAACGGAGCCTCGCGTTCGGCGAGCTGCGTCGTCGCAAAGACCGCCTGGATTGAGTAGTAATCGCGAGTGGGCACCGGATCGAATTTGTGGTCGTGACAGCGGGCGCACTGCAGTGAATGGGCCAGGAAGGTCTCGCCGACGCTATTGGTGACGTCATCGAGAAAACGTTGGCGTGCTACCTTCGCCACCTCCATGCCCGTCAACTCCCAAGGCCCCATCCTTAGAAAGCCCGTGGCGATGGTTGCTTCGGGGTTGTTTGGGTCAATTTCGTCCCCCGCGATCTGCTCACGGATGAATTGGTCGTACGGCTTGTCATCGTTGAAAGCGCGAATCACGTAATCCCGGTATCGCCAGGCGTTGCCCCTTTCGTAATCGTTGGCAAAGCCGGACGAGTCGGCGTATCGAACGACGTCAAGCCAGTGTTGTGCCATCCGCTCACCGTAGTGGGGTGAATCGAGCAGCCCTTGAACGAGTTCACCAAACGCGGTCGCATCGTCGCGCGAATCGTTGACGAATGAATCGACCTGCTCGGGCGAGGGAGGCAACCCGGTCAGGTCAAACGTCGCTCGGCGAATCAACTCGCGTCGCGACGCCCGAGGTGCAACTCGCAGCGGCAACGTCTCCCCGCCAACCTTTTCGCTTGGTTGCGCACGTTGCAGCAGCGCATCGATCGGATGTTTGGACGACTCTTCCGAAGTCAGATCCGGTTTGTTCAGTGGCTGGTAAGCCCAAAGCCCGCGCGGATCGTAACGCCGATTCGTCCAGGTGTCGGCAAGACCGCCGGAGGTTGGCACGGTCACGCCGTCTTCGACCGACCACTGGTCATCGTACTGTTTCGCAATGCGCTCGACGCGATCTTTGTCCGGCCACTGCGCACCACCTTCAATCCACTCCTTGAGCCACGCGAGCTGCTCAGGGCTGAGCGCTTCGGCATCTTTCGGCGGCATCGGCGACCAGTCGTCGCTTTCACGCGTCGCGGCAAGATAGAGTGGACTCGACTCGGCATCCCCCACCACGAGCGAAGCTTCCTCGGTATCGCCTCCGGCGACGGCACCTTGACGATTCCTCAGGTCCAACCCACCGTTGATGTCGTCGGGATCGGCGCCGTGACAACCCAGGCATTTCTCCACCAGCAATCCCGAAATCCGACGGGCAAACAAGACTTCGTTATCGCTCGCTTCCGCCCCGGCCGCCTGATCGATCGACGCTTGTTTCTCATCCTGTCCGAACACCATCGAACCGGCAGCCGCAACCAGAGCGAACGGTAGACATCGTAATATCGCGCAAGAGCTGCTTGATAAGCTCACGGAAATCCTCTTCATCTAATTTGCCGTTTCAAATCATGAGTCGGAGACTCGGGCCGCCATCGAACCGTCGACATGGGGCACCCGATTCATTCTAGATGACCTGGACAATTCGTGCGTCCCGTAATCCGCGGAACGCCGCGGGTTGACGCACAGCCTGGCGATGCGTCAGCTCTCGGCATGCAACCTCCGAATTCGGGATTTTCCACCGTTGGGAGGGGAGGAAGTTCCTGAACAAGCGGGCTTTAGCTACGATTGGCCGTGAATTGGCGTCCTCTGGCAGCGGTGCTCTTGAGAATCTGCCTCCGTCGGTCGCTATCTGCTCTGCGACACCGCCACCCCTCGCAAGAAACGGTCTATTTCTTCCTGAGAAACCATGCAAGTGAGCCTTATCAGAAAACGAAGATCGATACGCTTACTTACCGCGCTGGGTCTGGGATTGATGGTCCAACTGTTTGTGCTC
>JARFQX010000285.1 GCA_029287555.1 Rubripirellula sp.
TGTTGATGTAATCGAAACCCGACGCGTCAGCGAGGAACGGACCGCCGTTAATCGCTAGTAAGGGCTTCCTCGCTGACGCGTCGGGTTACGATCGGTATTAAATCGAGAGGCTCTCACGCGTCGCGGCTCACTTAAATCAACAAGCCAGTGAGTGAGGGATCATCTGTAATGATGCTATCACTCGCTTGCGCTTCGGGTTGGTAAGTGCAGACATCGGATCACGCGACCCAGTTGACGGATCGGACAAAGGAAATCCAGCATGAAGATCACTCGCCTCGCTGTTCCGCTCTTGTTGATTCTCGTGGCGAATCCAACGGTTCTTATGGCTCAGTTTGGCCAGATCACGAATTCCTTTGGGATGTCGCGGTCTGTTCCCCGTGGGCATTCGCCTTCCAGTTTGGCAAGGCTGGCAGCGACCAAGGCTGGCGGGCCGATCACCTCGAAATTCGTTGACCCCTTCATGACGCACGAACAAGCAGAAAAACTCTTCGAGTTTCTGAACAGACCGTACCAGTTCGACTGGGGTCATCAGACCACGCCGAAAGACTTGCAGCGTGATCTGTCGGCGCACCTGTCGGTCGCCGTTGACCAACGAGCGCTGGAGGAAATCGGCTTGACAAGCGACGTCGAGTTTGGCATCGACATCCCGAACAGTGGAGCCAAGAATCGCAAGCCCAAAGCGAATGACGATCCATTCGCGAGCGGCCCGTTTGCCGAGAACTCCGAATCAAAGAGCCAGACATTGGCCGTCAAAGCGACTGATGCTGCCAAGCCAGCCAATCATCGCTGGTGGCGCGAAACAAGCAGCCTGACTTCGCTGTCTGCGGATGCGAAACGAGTCACCAACGGTGCTCGTCTGCTGTACTGCCTGGATCAGCTGGACTTAACGCTCAATGTTCATCATGGGCAACTGGTCATCACCACGGTGGAAGCGGCCGAGCAGAATTGCTGCATTCGCCTGTTTGATGTGACGCCGCTTGTGAAATACACGGTCGATTCCTCCGAGCCCGACCTTGACCTCTTCGGATACCAGGGATCCGATTCTGATTACCAGTCTTTGATCGACCTAATTCACACGACGGTCGAGCCAGATACCTGGGAAGCGTTGGGTGGGCCTTCGACCATCGCGTCTTTCTCAACCGGATCAAGGCGTTGGCTGGTGGTAACCACGCCGTTGGTGCAACACTGGCAGATCGCCGCGTTGTTAGAACAGTTGAATCAGTAGCGAAATAAGCGAGAATTCCGACCAAGCAATTTGCCGCTTCCCAAACGGGAACCGTACGCGAGCCGCCCCAGATTGAAGGGCTGCTGGCTCGCGTTCTTAAGTCGACTGATAACTACTGATGCTGACTGATAACTGATAACACCCTGCTCGAAACAGATGCGCTCCGTAACATCGTTGCCGACACCAAAGCAGATTTTGTGTTTGGCTGCACACTTTTCCAAAAGTGAATCCGATTCTTAGGGAACGACGCGCCGAAGAATTTGAGGCAAGTCGCGCTGGGCGATGCAATTGCGTTCACGAAGGCTTAGCAACGTCTGCATCCGGTGTGACCGCGCGCTTTTCACTCTGGCTCGCTTCTCCCCCGCGACCAAGGCGAGCGGTGCTCGCCTTGGTCGCGGGGGAGAAGGGAGCTAGTATAGGGTAGGCCGGCCACGCGGATGAGATCGCAGATCCGCAATCCATCAGACACCGAACGCGAATTGCTTCGCCTTTTCCACGATGAAGTTCCGACGCGCTCATCCTTCGCCGCACCAAGCCCTTCCATTGGCGCTTGGGCTGATCACTCTTGCCATAGGCGGCCCCAAGCCAATCGACGCCGCGCCTCCTTCCGATCCGGTTGAAGTCGATGTCTGCGTCTATAGCGCCACTCCCTCGGGAATCCTTGCGGCGATCGCTGTGAAGAATGAGAATCGGTCCGTTGTCATTGTTGAGCCCAGCCGTTGGGTTGGTGGAATGCTGGGGGCCGGACTCAAACCGCTCCAAGACTGTCCCAACTATGCCGCTACGGGTGGCATGACTCGCAAGCTGCTACCGAACTTGGGTGCCAGTGCAGCGCCTTTGATCGAAGCAAATCGGCGTAGTCTCAATCCCAAAGCGATTCGCGACGACTTCCTTGAACTGCTCGTCGAGCACGACATCCGCGTCTTCCACGAACACCGGATCGCGAGTTGTGAGATAGACAGCGGCGCGATCCGAACTGCCTCCTTTGACCTCGCACCCTTCGACGAACTTGGCTGCCCAGTTGCCGAGCCGAAGGAGCAAGATCACCTTCGCGTCACGGCCAAAGTGTTCATCGATGCCAGCTACGAAGGCGATCTCATGGACCGGGCTTGCGTTCCCTTTCGCGTTGGACGCGAGGCCGAGTCAGAGTTCGACGAAGAATTGGCGGGGGTGCGCGAACCCATGGAGATCACGTCGCTCGATCCCTTCGTTGAACCCGGCAATCCCGACAGTGGACTTTTGGATTGGGTGGAAAACGACCACGGTAAACCCATCGGCTCTGCTGACAACTACACCCAAGCCTACAACTACCGCTACTACACCAGCGACAATCCTGAGCATCGCCTGCCCATCACCCCGCCTCCGGATTACGACTCCGCCGAGTTCGAGCTGGTTGGACGGTATGTCGCGCACCTTGTCAAAACCATCAACGATGCCCAGAAACTCCGCCAAAGCCTCATCGGCATCTTTCCCGGCTGGAAGAACTCGGGCGAGTGGAACTACCAACGCAGTTCACTTTTCTCAATGTCACCCCTTGGCATCAGCCACATTTACGCCTCCGGTGACTGCGCCGAGAAAGCGCTCGTTTGGAAAAGCCATCAAAATTACATGCGCGGTCTCCATCATTTCATGAGCACCGATCCTCGCGTACCCGAGAGTTACCGCAAGGCGGTGGCAGCACTCGGGCTCGACCGGCGCGTTCATCCCGACACCGCTGGCTGGCCACACCAACTCTACATCCGTGTGGCTCGTCGCCTGAAAGGCCGGTACACGATCACCTCGCATGACGTTTACAACCGCAAGCGGATTGACGACCCGATTGGCCTTGCCCAATACGGCATCGACACCTATCCCGCGCGACGGATCTGGGGCCGCGACGACAACGGGCGCACGTGGGTTGGAATCGAAGGGAAGATGTTCATTGGCGGCGGCAAAGGCCCCACCAACGTTCCTTACCCGATCTCCTACCGCGCCATCACGCCTGAAAAGGGCGACTGCACCAACCTTCTCGTCCCCGTCTGCTTCTCGGCCAGCCACCTCGGCTACGCGTCCGCACGAATGGAACCCGTTTTCATGATATGCGGCGAGTCTGCCGGAATTGCCGCCTGTCAAGCTCTTAAGGAAGACTCGAGTGTTCAGGACATCGATGTGACGAAGTTCCACGACGCCCTGCTTGCTGCCGGTCAGAAACTCAATTGGGATCCGGAAAGGGACCGCTCGACCGCCTCGTTTCGCGGCCGGCGTTCCTATTCCCTCCTTCTGATCGAAGCCGATCGCAACAGTGACAAGGCCGTCTCAGAATCCGAATGGAATACCGGCAAACCTGGCTGGGAGTGGCTCTTCGCCAGGATCGATACCAACACTGACGGCAACCTTAGCGAAGACGAATACAACGTCTTCCAAGACTACAAAGCGCGGCACAGTGACTGGGCCAAACGCCTCCGACAAGAGAAGCTCAATTCGCCGTAGCTCTAAAACCCTTGGCCTGGATCCCGCGCGACAAGCACTCCGCCGGCTGCACGCTTCCCTACATCGATTCCGAAAACCTGAGGAAACTGCGTTGTGGCGATCGGACGAACTCGCGCAGGCCGATGCAACCGTTCGGCAGGAGCGAACTGACAGCGGTGAGGATACTTCAGCAAGTTGCGACATGACTCCCGCGCCAAAATAGAGTTGGTTTGATCGTCAATCTAGAAAGAGGACGCTTTCGCGGGCTTGATGACACGAACCCGGCACATCAAGCGTCTGAAGTTGACCGTCAATCGACTCGCAAAAGCCGCCAGATGACACTCGACAAGTGGAGCCAATGGACGCGTTCGGGTACTATTGACCCCTCAACCGGGGATTCAAATCGCTATCAGTTATCAGTCAATACGCCATGTAAACGATGCCACGAGACAACGAAGAGACCTTGATGCTGACATGCCGACGCATCGCGACACTTTTTGTTCACGTCCTGTTTTTGGGGGTGTTGTCCGTTAGCACCAGTGGCGAATCGGCTGGGGCAGAGAACAACATCTGGACTGGAGAGACAGACAGTAACTGGAACATTGCGAGCAACTGGAGCGACCAGCAAGTCCCGGGCTCCAAACAACTGGGCGTTGTCGTCATCGAGGGCAGGGATGCGATCGTCAGCGTTCCAACTCCGGTCGCTGCTGCGAACGAGTATTCCGTTGAGGTGACTTCGGGCGCCTCGTTGCTCGTCGAAAGAGACATGCCGCGCGTCAAGCAACTCAGCGTCGGTGATGGAGCATCGAAGGTCACTCAGTTTGAGTCCGAGGTTACCATTGCGGGCGACCTGTTGGTCGGCGCTAAAGGCCCAGTTGCAGACCCTGGCCAGTACCATCTGCAAAGCGGCGTGCTTTCAGTCGACGACCTGTTGGAAGTCCACGGCAGATTCACTGTTGATGATGCTCATTCGACAATCAGCGTGAAGGACGCTGTCCTGCGCAGCGGATCTGTCCTGGAGTTTGATTTTGATTTGGACGGTGTCAGCCCAATCACAGTGAAAGATCGGCTGACGATCGAGGAAGATGCTCGGATCGAGATTGACCTGCGGGGAAATAAAGTTGGGAGCAACGTCGTCAAGGTGCTGGAGTTCTCCAAGGTGTCCGGTTCGTTCCGCGGGGAGAATGTCGTCATCAAAGGACACCGCCACGGCAAGCTGATCACTTCAGACAGCTCGATCAGTGTGAGCTTCGAGGATGTGATGGACCGCCCCGAAACCACTTTTTGGTTCACTTGCGGCGCTTTGGACAA
>JARFQX010000384.1 GCA_029287555.1 Rubripirellula sp.
GAAGAAATCGAATCAGCGCTCCGTACCGAGGGGTTTGGCGGCTTTCAACTCCTCGATCTGCACGACTTCCCCGGCCAGGGAACGGCGCTCGTTGGAGTGCTTGACCCGTTTTGGGATTCCAAACCGTACATCAATGCGGGCGAGTTCCGCAGTTTCTGCGGACCCACCGTTCCGCTGGCACGGTTGCCGAAGCGAACGTGGACGAGCGATGAAACGTTCATCGCCGACATCGAAATCTCGCACTTCGGCCCGGACCCCTGGCACGATGTGACCCCGCGCTGGCAGATCATTTGCGAAGGAAACACGGTCGCTTCCGGGATGCTCGCCAAGCAAGATATTCCGCGCTGCGAGTTATCAAAACTTGGTCGTATCGAGTTGCCGCTGGAATCGCTGGCGGCGCCTGCGAAGATCACGCTGACGATTGGAATCGATGCCGGCGGAGACCGAATCGCCAACGACTGGGACTGTTTCGTTTACCCGGCTGAGACGCTCACGGCGCCCCCGTCTGAAGTGTTGGTGGCCGGCGAACTCAACGACGCCGTGGCCGAGCATCTTGCCGGTGGCGGCAATGTGTTGTTGCTGCCACGACCGCAGACAGTGAACAGCGATGTGCAAATCGGTTTTTCGTCCATCTTTTGGAACACGGCTTGGACGGGAGGACAATCGCCGCACACACTGGGGATTCTTTGCGACCCAACACATCGCGCGCTGGCAGGTTTCCCGACGGACTATCACACCAATTGGCAATGGTGGCAACTGATTAGCCGATCCAAACCGATGGTGCTTGATGACTTGCCGCCGACATTACGGCCAATCGTCCAGGTAGTTCCCGACTGGTTTCGCCCGCAACGTCTCGGTCTGGTCGTGGAAGCCGAAGTTGATTCGGGCAAGTTACTGTTGTGCTCGATCGACCTTGATTCCGAGTTGGACGACCGACCGGCGGCGCGGCAACTGCGACACAGCTTGCTGCAATACATGACCAGCGATGCCTTTGCACCCAAACAGAGCATCAAGCTGGACGACATCCGCGGTCTGTTTCGCGAGCCGACCCTGCTGCAACGTATTGGGGCGACGATTCGAGCCGACAGCGCCCACGCTCGTCATCCGGAAGAATTCGCCATCGACAACGATCCCGGTCATCTGCTTGCCCCTGAGGTTGGCGATGAATAGCGCAAGCCCGGTGAACTACAACCTGCGTTTTCTTTGGTTGATCTGCCTGGTCGCCGCCATGGGGGGACTGCTGTTCGGATACGACTGGGTCGTGATCGGCGGCGCCAAAGCATTCTACGAACCCCACTTCGGGATCGCTGCTGACGATACGAGTGATGCCTTTTGGCGCGGCTTTGCGATGAGTGCTGCCTTGGTCGGCTGTGTCTTCGGCGCAATGACGTCGGGGGCTTTCAGCGACAAACTGGGCCGCAAACGACTACTGATCTTGGCCGGCTTGTTATTCACCGTCAGCGCCGTTTGGACCGCACTGTCGGCGAACTTCGTATCGTTCAACCTGGCCCGTTTTCTCGGTGGATTGGGAATCGGACTGGCGTCGAATCTGTCGCCGATGTACATCGCCGAGATCTCGCCGGCGAAAATGCGAGGCAGGTTCGTTTCGATCAACCAGCTGACAATTGTAATCGGTATCCTGGCGGCGCAGGTGACCAACCTGTTGATCGCACAGGACGTGCCGGATGACGCGTCGACGGAATTCATCCGCCAGTCTTGGAACGGAGAGTCAGGTTGGCGTTGGATGTTTGCGGCGGAAACTCTGCCGGCAGCCACCTTCTTTTTGCTGATGTTCTTCGTGCCGGAAAGTCCGCGATGGCTGGTGAAGAACGGTCGCCGCGATCAAGCCCGTCGGATCCTTTCTCGAGTTGGCGGCGATGAGTACGCCGCCAGGGAAACAGAGGAGATTGCCGCCACCATCAGCGAAGACGAAGTCGCCCGCGTGCGTTTCAGCGACCTGGCTGAGCGCAAGCTTTTGAGGATCGTCGGTCTGGGCGTATTCCTGGCGGTGTTCCAACAGTGGTGCGGGATCAACGTGATCTTCAACTACGCCCAGGAGGTCTTTCAGGCGGCGGGATACGAGGTAAGCGATTTGATGTTTGGAATTGTGATCACGGGCATCGTCAATCTCGTCTTCACCTTCATCGCAATCTTCTCGGTCGATCGTGTGGGGCGCAAACCGCTGATGTTGTTCGGGTCTGCCGGGCTCACTGGCATCTACGCTGTTTTGGGAACGGGCTATTATCTTGAAATGAAAGGCCCATTGATGCTGGTCCTGGTTGTCTCGGCGATCGCTTGTTATGCGATGTCACTGGCGCCGATCACGTGGGTCGTGATCAGTGAGATCTTCCCCAATCGCATCCGTGGCGCGGCGATGTCGGTTGCGGTCTTGTCACTCTGGCTTGCTTGCACCGCGCTCACCTTCACCTTTCCGCTGCTCAATCAAGCGTTGGGCGCCCACGGCACCTTCTGGCTCTACGGCCTGATCTGTGCCATCAGCTTCGTCGTTATCCGGCAACGTCTGCCTGAGACCAAAGGAAAGTCATTGGAAGAGATCGAACGACAACTGGCGGATTGCAGTTGAGA
>JARFQX010000435.1 GCA_029287555.1 Rubripirellula sp.
TTTCCCGCCGCCATGACAACGTGGTACTCTCCCAGTGCAAGTAGCTTGACTTCGCTTCCTTCGTCGACGCTGGCGGTTCCGCTGACCAAACCGGTCTACGATGGCGTTTCCGCTGCGACACCACTTGCGAATTGGAAATTCAATCAAGTGCCGACCGACGGTGTTGATCTCTTCTTTGGCGCGATCAGCGGCTCGACGGGCGAGACGTCGGTGTTGTTGATTTTGCTTGGCGGAATCTACCTGATCGCCCGGCGAATGATGAGTTGGCAGATCCCCGCAGCCATCTTGGGGACGGTTGCCCTTTGCAGCACGTTGTTGCACCTGGTCGATCCTGAGCAATATGCCGGTCCCTTGTTCATGTTGTGTTCCGGCGGCCTGATGCTGGGGGCGGTCTTCATGGCAACGGACATGGTGGCTTCGCCGGTGACGTCGATCGGCGGCGCGGTGTATGGAATCGTGATCGGATTGCTGGTCGTGGTGATTCGCGTTTGGGGCGGCATGCCCGAGGGGGTGATGTATGCCATTTTGCTGGGCAACGCCATCTCACCTCATATCGACGGTTGGATCCAGCCGCGCGTCTACGGGGGCGCAGCAGGAGGGGCGGAGGCATGAGCGGTAAAGAGCCGGGCTCTTCGGTGGGCGGGATCGAATCAGGGATCGCCGGGGCTGACCCGGGCGTCGTGTCTCCGCTGCGAATCTACGCGGTCGTGCTCAGCGTCGGCGTGCTATGCAGTCTCGCCATCGTTGCCACGTATGAATGGACGCGTCCGATCATCGCGGAAAACCGAATCGCCCAGCGGCGACGAGCGATCCTGGACGTGGTCCCTCAAGCCGATTCGATACAGGCTTTCGCGTTCGATGAAGAACAGCAGAGTTTTCGACCGGTCCCGGAGAACTCGGACGACGGCGGACTTGTGTTCGCGGGCTTCGATGATTCCGGCGATCTTGTCGGGCTGGCCCTGGCCGCTCGAGCCATGGGGTACCAGGATTCCATCGAGCTCCTCTACGGCTACGATCCGGCGAGCGAGAGCGTGGTGGGTATTCGCGTGCTGGAGAGCCGGGAAACACCCGGCCTGGGTGACCGGATCGAAACGGATGAAGACTTCTTGGACAACTTCAAACGGCTCGACGTTCGCTTGGCTGACGATGGCCGTTCGCTGATGCACGAAATCACTTTCGTCAAGCCGGGGGAAAAGACCGAAGCCTGGCAAATCGATGGGATCACCGGTGCGACGATTTCGTCGCGGGCGGTTGCCGAGATGTTGCGTGAGAGCACGAACACCTGGTTGCCACGTGTGCAAAGCTCGGTAGACAAGCTTCGCTTGGAGACTGGTGGAGGATCCGCTTGATGACAACGCAAAGGAATGACCCGGTTCCCGTCAACGACTTTGTCGATGGCGTGCTGAAACGCAATCCCGTGTTCGTGCAGTTGCTGGGGATGTGCCCGGTGTTGGCCGTTTCCAACACAGCTCGCAACGCGTTGGCGATGGGGCTGGCAACGGGATTCGTCTTGCTGATGTCAAACCTGGTCGTGTCGTTGTTGCGGCGGTGGGTCCCAACGCAAGTGCGGATCGTCACGTTCATTTTGATCATCGCCACGTTCGTGACGATCGTCGATTACGCGATCCAGGCCATCAGCTTGGATCTGCACAAGGCTTTGGGTGCGTTCATTTCGTTGATCGTGGTCAATTGTTTGATCCTGGGACGAGCCGAGGCGTTCGCGTCTCGTCAGCCTCCATCGCGCTCGATACTGGATGCCTTAGGGATGGGAACGGGATTCACGATCGCACTGCTCAGTTTGGGGGCGGTGCGCGAGTTGTTGGGATCCGGTTCGCTGTTCGGCGTGCGGGTCCTGGGCGAGAGTTTCCAGGAGTGGACGATCATGATGTTGCCGCCCGGAGGTTTCTTTGTACTCGCCGCGTGGTTGTTGGCGATCAATGCGTGGAACAGCCGATCGTTTCGGCCGCCGACGGTGAAGGAGGCTGTATGATGGATGAACCATCGCTTTGGGCGATCTTTATCAACGCCAGCCTGGTGAACAATTTTGTGCTCGCCTACTTCCTGGGGATTTGCCCCTTTCTCGGTGTTTCTTCCAAGCGGGAGACCGCATTTCGGATGGGGATCGCCGTTACCTTTGTGATGCTCATCAGTTCGATGGCGGCCTACGGAATTCGGGCGTTACTGATGGCGGCGGGTGCTCCCTACTTGCAGTTGATTTCGTTCATTGCAGTGATCGCGTCGACGGTTCAGCTCGTTGAGATGTTTGTCAAGAAGTTCAGTCCCACCCTGTTTCGCGCCCTCGGGATCTTCCTGCCGCTGATTACCACCAACTGCGCGATCTTGGGGGTCGCCCTGTTCCAATCAAATCGTCAGTACAGTTTCATTCAGTCCTTTGTGTTCGCCTTGGGCGCGGGTGTCGGGTTCACGCTGGCGCTGGTGTTGATGGCTGGGCTGCGAGAGAAACTTGAGCTGTCCGAGACACCGGATTTGGTCAAGGGAGCGACGATCACACTCGTTTTGGCTGGCTTGTTGTCCGTTTGTTTCATGGGTTTTGCGGGGTTATTCGGTTGACATGATTGCATCGGTAATCACTTCGGTCGTGGGCATGGCCGTCTTGATCGTCGCGTGGCTTGGTGTTCAGGTCGCTTGGCGGCGTCAGGCCGGACTGGCGTGCGGCAACGATCCACTCGACGGACGACTTGGGTGTCACGGTTGCCACTGCGATAGTGCTGGCCGTCAGGCGAAAAACGACACAAATGGGGGCGACGGAGTCGCCGGCGAGGAGGTTTCCTGCAGCGGGGCTTGGGGTGGCAGCGGGTCAGGGGACAGCGTTTCTTTGGAGCAGCGGTAAGGACCAGCGAGATGAGACTAGAAGATTACGATCTAAGCAGACGTTACGACGCC
>JARFQX010000481.1 GCA_029287555.1 Rubripirellula sp.
TCCTACACCGCTTTTTTTCTCATGTGACACGCTTTGTATTTTTTGCCGCTGCCGCAGGGGCAGGGGTCGTTTCGGCCGACTCGGGGTCCGCGATTGCGAATCGGATCCGGCTTGGCCCGCTCACCGGTGTCGGCCGAGTTGGTTTCGAGCTCCGATCCGCCTCCGGTCGATGACTCGGCCAGGTTGGTCGCCGAGCTCGCCTCATCATGCCGGGCCTGGCCCTCGACCCAGGTGCTGCGGATGAAGTCTTCGTTGAGGGACGACTCCATGCGGAAAATCAGATCCGTGACGCGTTCGCCGATGGATTCCCACATCGATTCAAACAGTCGCATGCCCTCACGTTTGTATTCGACTTTGGGATCCATCTGGGCGTAGCCCTTTAAGCCCACGCTGCTGCGGAGATGGTCCATCGTCAGCAGGTGGTTCTTCCAGGCGTCGTCGACGATTTGCAGCAGGACCTGTCGCTCCATCCGTCTCATCTCGGGATGAAAGCGATCGTCGACCGCACCATCGACCGCGAGGGCCAATTCTTCGCGGTTCATTCGCGAAAGGTCCTCTTTCGGTGCGTGGTAGTCCAATTCTCCCTCGAGCCACTTGGCCAACTCATCCAGGGAACCATTGCCACCGCTGGCGACCGCAGCGGTGGTATCGGAATCGGCCGATCCAAACAGTTCGCGCACCTTCGCTTCGGCCTGCTGGTACTGCGACTCGGCAGCACTGCCGGTTTTGCGACTGTACTCCACCAGTTGGTTCTTAAGTTCTTCGCGATTCATGCGAACGTCTTCGACGTTCAAATTGACTCCGAAGCGGCGTGCGACCCACTCGACCAGTCCTTCGCGGTCGAGCGTCACCTGAGCTCCCTGCTTCTGAGTGAAACGCGATAGGCCGGTCAGAACGGGATACTCCGCCTCTTTGAGGGCATAGGCTTCCTCGGCACGCTTGGAGAGTGATTCGGCGACTTCGCGGCGATCTTCCACATCGCGGAAATCGTCGGGGGTGGTTTCGATCCCAAACTTGTGACGCATCCAGGCGCTCAAGGTCCTCAAGCCGTAATCGGCATCGAGCATCATCGCGCCGGGGTTCAAATCAATTTCAGCGATGTGGGCGTGCGACAACTTGATCAACTCGTCGATCATCTCGCCCCGCTCCATCCGCTTGAGCTGGTGCTCCTGGAAGTTGCTGCCGAGGTGTGTATTGGCCCAATGGGCAAGCGCTTTCCAGTTCCACTCGTCCTCCATTCCCTCGGGGAGGTTCTCTTCGACGATTTCGTCGACCTTAACCTCGGCCTGGCGTTCGGCCATGTCGTGTGCGTAGGCGTCGGCCATCTCGAAATCCATGTTCTGGAAATCGCGCGGTTCGAGTTGGCAATCGAGCAGACCGCCGGCGTAAGCGGCGAACGATTCGACTCCGTAGTTGGGGTCAAGAAACGTCTCGACGTACTTGTTGATCTGGCCACGAATCAGGTCGACAAGCATGGTTCGGGAAGAGTGACCGTCGAGCAGATTTTGTCGGTAGCGGTACACCCGCTTGCGTTGCTCGTCCATCACTTCGTCGTAATCGAGCAAACTCTTGCGAATTTCGTAGTTGCGTTCTTCGACCTTCTTTTGGGCTGCCGCGATACGACGGGTGACGAGATTCGATTCGATCGCTTCACCCTCCTGCATCCCCAGTCGTTCCATCATGCTCTTGACGAAGTCGCCGGCGAAGATCCGCATCAGGTCGTCTTCGAGGGAAAGGAAGAACCGGCTCGATCCGGGATCGCCCTGGCGACCGCAGCGACCGCGAAGTTGCAAGTCGATTCGTCTCGATTCGTGACGCTCGGTGCCAACCACATACAGACCACCGATCGAACGGACCACTTCGCCCTCGGCCTGCATCCCTTCCCGGTCATCGATCTCCTGGACCAGCGTGTTCCATTCGTCATCAGGAACTTCCAGGCGGGTCGGATACTTGTGTTGCATTTGCGCCCACGCCATCGTCTCGGGATTACCCCCGAGGATGATGTCGGTACCGCGGCCTGCCATGTTGGTGGCGATCGTGACCGCTCCGAGTCGACCAGCTTGCGCCACGATCTCTGCTTCGCGGCCGTGTTGCTTCGCGTTGAGCACGTCGTGCTGGATGCCGCGACGCTCGAGCAAAGCGGAAAGTCGCTCGCTCTTTTCAATGCTGACCGTTCCGATCAAAACAGGACGCCCTTTCCGCTCGATCGATTGGATCTTTGACTTGGGGACGTTCGTCGCCGACTTTTCACCTTTCAAAACGATGGAGACCGATTCGTCGTCTTCGCTTTCGATGGTGCCCCACAGTTCGTCGTCCTTGAGCCGCAGCACATCCCACTTGTGCGTCCGCTCGACCTCATCCGCCAGCGCGTTGAACTTGTCTTTTTCGGTCAGGTAGATCAGGTCCGGATGCTCGATCCGCTGCAGGACCCGGTTCGTGGGGATGGCGACCACGTCGAGTCCGTAGATCTTCATGAACTCGGTCGCCTCGGTCATCGCCGTACCGGTCATCCCCGAGAGCTTCTTGTACATCTTGAAGATGTTCTGCAACGATGCGGTGGCGAACGTCTGGGTCTCCTGCTTGATCGGAACGCCTTCCTTCGCCTCGACCGCCTGGTGCAACCCGTCACTCCACTGGCGGCCTTCCATCAATCGACCCGTGAACTCGTCAACGATCACAATCTGGCGATCCTTGATGACGTAGTTCACGTCTTTCTTGTACAGAAATCGGGCCTTCAGTGCGTTGTCGATCAAGTGCGGCCATTCCATGTTGCCCGCGGTGTAAAAACTTTCGACTCCCGCCAACTTCTCGGCTTCGCGGACTCCCTCGTCGGTCAACGTGACGTTGTGTTGCTTCTCGTCGACCTTGAAATGCAAGTCCTTGGTCAATTGACTCGCCACGCGGTCGGCTTCTTTGTAGCGGCCAAGGTCGAGGTCAGCCGGACCGCTGATGATCAGCGGCGTTCGAGCTTCGTCGATCAGGATGTTGTCGACTTCGTCGATGATTGCATAGTTCAGCGGCCCTTGGCATTGTTGGGCTTCCCGCGGATAGCGATCGTCACCCTTCGCGGCTGGTCGCATGTTGTCGCGCAGGTAGTCAAAACCGAATTCGTTATTCGTGCCGTAAGTGATGTCACACATGTAGGCAGCTTGCTTCTCCGCGGTCGACATGCCCGATTGGATCGCGTTGACCTTCAAGCCGAGATTCATGTAGAGCGGAGCCATCCATTCCATGTCGCGCCGGGCCAGATAATCATTGACCGTCACGACGTGGACGCCCTTCCCCTCCAGCGCGTTGAGATACGCGGGCAGTGTGGCAACGAGCGTCTTGCCTTCACCCGTGACCATCTCCGCGATGCCACCATTGTGCAGGACCATTCCCCCGATCAGTTGCACGTCGTAGTGACGCATGCTGAGGAAGCGCTTGCCTCCCTCACGGCAAACGGCGAAGGCGTCCTCGAGAATGTCATCGAGTGATTCGCCGTCGTGTAGCCGCTTGCGAAGGATTTCGGTCTGGCCGCGGAGCTCCTCGTCGCTCATCGCCGCGTACTTCGGCTCGAGCACCGAGATCCCTTCGACGCGCTTCTGGTACTTGCTCACTTGGCGGGCGTTGGCCGAGCCGAACACCGCCGTGATCGCGCGCTCGACCCAGCCGAAGAAGCCTCCGAAGAGAACGCCGAGAATGTCCCAAAGTTGTTCAAAAAATGACATGATTGTCTTGCTTGGTAATGATCGTGCGACCGCTCCGGCAATCGCCCAAGCGATCGCGGATGCTTCAGTTCAATCTTCCGTCATTCGCCCGTATGCCGCGAGTCTGGGTGCGGAAGAATCAAGGACGCGACTTCTAGCACCGTTGACTATCGCAGCAAAAGGGGTGCTGTTCGCGTGCCGGGGCGATCGCCACCACTGGCGCATCGCCCCTAACTTGTTCCAGTAGCTAAAGTTACGCGTTTAGGGAAAATGGGTCAACTGTGATTGTTGGCCGCTCCGAACCGAACGAGTGGACGGGAAATCAGACTCCGGACGATCGCGTTCAGGGCCGGAGGCCCGACAGATGAATTGCCGGTTCCGTGGGGAACCGGTTGGTCCCGAACAAAAACTAGGCCCGCGGCGCCGACAAACGCTTGAGGATCGGTCGCATCGCTGGTCTCGGCTTCATCCCTTGTCTCGGCCCGCTGGGCCTTTGCTCGAGCGAGTAATGCAGCCCCGGGTTCTGACGAACCCGGCAAGTCATCTGCCAGCCCTGCGGGCCTGTTCCGTGCTCAAACGTCGTGCCGAACAGCATTGCGCCCTCTCCTTAGGCTCGACTCTCCCGAGGGAGAGTGCTTCATGGATGGAGACCTCGGCATTAGGTGGTTTTAGAAACCGCCTGACCCCAATTGGGTGGATTGGATTTCATTCGACCGATCGTCGGGGAGGCTCTAGGATGGATCATTGTTCGCTGCGCTGCGAGTCGGCTTTCGTCTCCATCGCCCCTCGCTTCTCGACTTCTCGTTGGCACCAAAAGGTTTGCGCATGCTCGCTCGCCCCCGATCGCGGAACCTGGTGCTCGCTCGCCGGCCGAATCTCCTCCTTGGCCTCCTGTTTCTTCTTGTTACGTCCGTTGCCCCATCGTTCGCCCTGGCACAGGGTGGAAACTTGGGTGGCTTCGGGACTTTGGGAGGAGTTGAGCCCGTCGGGCAATATCCCGCACCGCAGTACTATTTCGCGCTTGAAATGTATCGCAGGGGCGATCTGGTGGATGCGATCGATGCTTTCGATAACGCACTGCGCAGTGGCCGCCGGGACATCCGCGGGCGTTGGATCGATTCCATCCCGGCTTTGGCGATGTTGGCCGAATGCAATTGGCACCTCGGAAATGTGCCGGCGGCCCGAGATTATTGCGATCAAGCCTTGCAGATTGCGATCGCCAACCGTGGTTGGCTCGGAAGAGTTGATTGGCAAAGTGTGATGCAACCGGGCGTCCAGTTGTCGACGCCTCAGTGGTTATGGTCCGAGGCAGCGTTGGTTCGACGCGTTCCCGTTTCCGACCGGGTGACTTATCGTTCGGGACAGCTCTTGACCGAGCAAGTGTTGCGACGCGGCGGCGAGATCGAGGAGATGAACCTGCGGGCGATGGACCTCGTCGAAATCGCTCGTGGGTTGGCCGTTGCCGCCCATCGCCGACGCGTGCTGCTTGGACCGCTTGCGACTCAGGATCCGTTGGCAGCCGGATTGCTCGAGGCAACGAAATATCCGGCGGGTTTGCAAGTGCCGATCGCCAGAACGTTGATCGGGGCGCTGCGAACCAACGGTTACTTCTCGGTCGCCGATGACAAACGAGCGATCGAAGAGGCGGCGGAGAACGCGATGTTTTCAGGCTCCGCACATCCGCTGACTGCGGTGACGATGCTGTCACAGATTGCTGCTCTGGCGGGCAGCGAAAACGCCGGTGCGATTCCAAACATGGCGTTGAATGCGGCCAACGTGGCCGCGGCGTCGGGGCAGCCGGAATTCATTGGCGATGCGATGCAATTGGCCGCCGGTTGCGCCTCCGGGCCGCAGGCTGCCGCAGTTACCCAGGCCGCCAGGACCGTTGCCGCGGCGATGATGCGCGAGTCTTCGATGGCGACGCTCCACTGTCTGATCGCGGGTGCCGATGCCGCCGTGACATCGGGCGATCTGGAATCGGCTGCCGCCTTGCTCGCCCAGGCCCAGACAATGGGGGCGCGAAGGGATGTCGTCTTTCCCCGGCTCAATGCTTACCGTGCCTACGTCGCGGCGCGATTGGCGGCGGCTGGTGGCGCGTCGGTTGGCATTTCGCAACCCACCGAATTTGATGAGGCGGTCAACCAAATCGCCGGCTTCGCACTGAATCACCGCGTCCGTTCGCGATCTCTGGTATCGATGCCGGGGATCTACCAATTGGGGCTCGTTCGCCAGGCGATCGGAACGACGGTGGGTGGTAGGACCAGCGACCAGCTGCTGCGGGCTTTCTGTGATGATCCATCGGTTGGTGCTTGGAGACGTGATGCCGTCGATGCGCTGGCTCTGTTGATGGTCGATCGCTCCGTCGCCCATCTTGCGCGGGTCAATCTGGCGGCCGCCGGTGGCTACAGCGAAAGGCTGTTGTTGGCTTCCGATCGAATGTTGGCCTCCCAATTCCGTCAACGCTTGCCGCTCGGCGGAAGGATTGCCCCTGTCTCTTATACACATCTCCGAGCCCACGAGACGAACA
>JARFQX010000518.1 GCA_029287555.1 Rubripirellula sp.
TACAATTGACGAAATAAATTTCGTACGTTTAACGCCCGGTCCCCCGTCGTTATCCCCCCGCGATCGAGCACCCTGGTCCGACGGTGCTGAGCCGAATGCCAGTGGCGGCTGCCGAGCGGAAATTATTTCCCCAAACACCGAGGCTGGTGCCTGCGGCTCACGATGGAAAGCGATCCGACCATGCCGACCCAAGACGTGACCCTCCGCCCGAATGCGACGATGGATCCTCTTCGTCAGGAGGTCGATTTTCTGGGCAAGATGCTCGGTGAGGTGATTCGCGAGTTTGAAGGCGACGCGTCCTATGAGATCGTCGAGCAACTGCGAATCGCCTCCCGCGACCGCCGCGCCGGGCAACCGGCCGCTGAGCAGCGGGTGCTGCAGTTGATTGCGGGACTCGATGCGAAACAGGCGCGAATTGCGATTCGAGCCTTCAGCGTCTTGCTCGATCTGATGAACGTGGTGGAGGACCGCCGCCGAGTTCGCGTGCTGGCTGAGCGGGCTCGCGTCGTCTACCCGCAGCCGCGCAGGGAATCGATACGCGAAGCGATCGGAGTCCTGCGGCAGGAAGGCTTGAGCGATCACCAGATCCAGCAACTGATTGAAGACTTGCAGAGTGAGTTGGTCTTCACGGCTCATCCCACCGAGGCCAAACGACGTTCGGTGCGGAGTAAGTTGCGCGCGATTCGTGAGTTGATGACCGAGCTTGACCACGATCCCTGGCCGGAACAACGCTCACGTTGTGAACGCGAAGTCAGGGGTGAGATCGCCAAGTTGTGGCAGACGGACTTCATTCGTCCGTGGCGTCCCTCGGTGATGCAGGAAGTGGGACGAGGTTTGTCGGTCAAACCGGTGCTGTGGAACGAAGTGCCGAGAATCGCCGAGGAACTGCAAGTCGCATTGCATGAGAATTACGGAGACGGCACAGCCGCAAAACGTAACTGTGTGACCTTTGGATCCTGGATTGGTGGCGATCGGGACGGACACCCCGGTGTCACGGCCGACGTCACGAGTGACACCTTTCACTGGCTTCGCCGCGAGGCGATCGCGTTTCACCTCAAGACGTGTGACTCGCTGTTCGACTCGCTCAGCCTTTCCCAAAGGCAAATCGAATTGGGGCGTTTCCTTGCTGAGGCGATCGAAGAGGCCATCGCGCGCTGGCCCGAACTCGAGCAGCGTTTGGCGGTTCTTCCTCCGGGGGAGCTGTGCCGGCGTTGGCTCTCGGCCATCCGCTGGCGGCTGATGCAAACCCAGCACCAAGAATTGCACGCTTCCTCAACGTCGGTCCATCCCGACGCCAGCCCAGCGGCCGACGTCCCTTACAACTCAGCCGAGCAGTTGGCCAAAGATGTCGCGATCCTGAGCGATGCGATCGACCGACTTCCTGGCAGTCGCAGTTACTCGCAGGAACTGAATGCATGGCAGACGCAGATCGAGACATTTGGGCTGCACTTGGCCCGGCTCGACGTTCGCCAAAACGCCAAGGTCTATGCGGAGGTGCTCAATGAGATCGCCACCAAGATCGGACTGCATCGGTCTCCCGAGTCACTCCAGGAGGTCGAGCGGTGCCGCTTGCTGAGTGAATCGATCGACCGGCCGGCGAACCTTTCGGACCATGAATTCTCGCCGCAGACGACCGAAGCCTTGCGAGTCTTTGAGACGTTGCACAAGGTCGCCTCGACCTATTCGCTCGAAGCCATTGGCGCTCACGTGATCAGCATGACGTCTTCGGTCAGCGATGTGTTGACGGTGCTCTGGTTGTGGACGCAGACCGCACCACCGACCGGAGAGCGAAGCGATGGCGCGCCGATCATCGGCATTCCGATCGTGCCGCTGTTGGAAACGATCGACGATCTCGAGCATGGAACTTCGATTCTGCGCGGGATGCTTGAAAACCCATTGTATCGAGACTACTTGCGCCGCCAGGGCGACCGCCAGATCGTGATGCTTGGCTATTCCGACAGCACCAAGGACGGTGGTTACCTGCCGGCGTGTTGGTCGCTCTTCGAGGCGCAGAAGGCACTGACCGATGTCGCCCGCAGCTACGGGGTCGATTTGACGTTCTTTCACGGTCGTGGTGGATCGCTCGGGCGGGGTGGCGGACCGGCGGCACGCAGCATCATGTCACTTCCATCGGGCACCTTTCATGGGCATCTTCGTTTGACCGAGCAGGGCGAAGTCCTTGCCGATCGATACGATGATCCCAACATCGCCCATCGTCACCTGGAACAGGTGGTGGCGTCTTCCTTGTTGGCTGCCGGCAAGCCCAGCGCACCTCCGGATGACCAATGGAAACAAGTGATGAGCCAGATGTCCAATCGGGCACTGAAACATTATCGCCAGCTCGTTGAACAGCCCGGCTTTGTTGATTTCTTTCGCACCGTCACGCCGATTTCTGACATCGAACAGTTGCCGATCGGATCGCGACCATCGCGCCGCAAACCGGGAGGTGGACTTTCGGATTTGCGGGCCATCCCGTGGGTCTTCTCCTGGACTCAGTCCCGCTGTCTGCTCCCGGCCTGGTACGGACTCGGCACCGCCATGAAGCCGGAGATCGATCGGGCTGAGTCACTGCGAGAACTGCGTGCGATGTACGGTCAGTGGCCCTTTTTTCGCGCCATGGTCGACAACGCCGAATTGGCTCTGGCAAAGTCCGACATGGGGGTGGCCGAGCGGTACGCGGCTTTGGCGACGCACGATCCGTCCCATCACCCGATCGCCAATTTGATTGCCCGGGAATTCCGTTTAGCGGTGAAGGTCGTCTGCACCTTGACCGAGCGAGAAGGTTTGCTCGATGGCACCCCCTGGTTGAAGGAGTCGATTCGTGTCCGAAATCGCTTCATTGATCCGTTAAACCTGATCCAAGTCGAGTTGATGCGACGGGGCCGGCAAAGCGACGGCGACGGAGGACTTTCCGAGGCAGATCGGGAGGAACTTCGTCACCTGATGCGATTGTCGATCAACGGCATCGCTGCCGGCATGCGGACAAGCGGCTAGCGCTTTGTCAAACCTTGGATTTTGGGTGTTCGGGAAAAGGGGTCAGACACCAAAAGCCGGAACGGCCTTTCGGGTGCTTCGCACTTTTGGTGTCTGACCCCTTTTCCCGACCCCTGACCCCTTTTCCCGAC
>JARFQX010000623.1 GCA_029287555.1 Rubripirellula sp.
AACCGCCAGAAGCCCCGTTTTTAACGGGGCTTTTGCTGTTTCTGGCCCGCTTCGAATTGCGACTTTTAGTGCCAGCTACTGACCGGTTCTGACCATCAAAGACGCCCGGTTTCCTGCCAATATCCTCCCAACTCTCAGACGGAGCGGGCAGCGATTTCAGGGCCTTCGCCTAGTCGTTCATCCCAATGTGAACGTACTTCATGGTCATCGACACCGAGCTATGCTTGGCTAGGGCGTTGAATTCAGCAGGAGTGAGTGCACGCCGTTGGTGTCGAACATCAACTTGAGCGTTCCGCCTCGGGATTCCCGCAAACGGATTCGAGGAGAGAATCCGCCGTTTGGGGTGAGCTAACCAGTTGCCGAAGCTATCGATGGCTTGCAGGTAGTGGTTGTACGTGCGGTTCCCCAGGTCTTTTTCATCTTGAAGCTCGACCATGAACGCTTCCACATCATCAGCCTTCATTGAACCGAGCGTTTCCCACTCGCATCGCCTACAACGGCATCGTTTACATGATTGCTCGACTTGAATCGCCCGATGCGGACGCTCCGGCGCAGACGCCGAGTTCGGTCTTTCCCAACGCTTTCCCCAAGACGACGGTCGATCGGGAACGGTTATTGCTGAAGCTGAACTCGGCGGCTCCGATTGTCAAAACGCTGGATCCAGAGATCGTCGGAAGTGAAGGTACGCCAGTGACACTCACGGCGACCGCTGTGGCCGGCGATTTGAATACTGACTTGACTGCTTCCCTCGTTTGGACGGACGAGACCGGCACAACGCTGGGAACGGGATCAAGTATTGAGGTCCCACTGGGGATTGGCACACACGAAATCACGGCCAGCGTGACCGATCCTGTTTCAGGTCTGATCGGGATGGGCGGTACCGTGGTCACCGTTGCCGATCCAAACCAGCCTGTCGTCGCCTTTGCGGACAGCTTCGAGTACGGTCCGTGGAATGGAAAATGAGTGGAGGGGATTCCCAAGACGATTGGGCCATCACGTCACGGCGATCCACCGTTGGGAGCAGATCTGCGGAAGTGGATGGCCGAGCCACAGACGCAACGCTCTCGATTGCCACACCGATCGACATGACCGGATACGCCAACGCCGAATTGAGTTTCGATTGGTACATCGGAGGTGACGTTGACGCTGGTGAGGGTCTCAAGCTCGAATTCTTTAGTGGATCGACCTGGAACGAAATCCTTTCGCGCGACGGTATCCGAACCTCCGCGCCGAACTGGGGGCTGACTTAGAGAACCCGGTTTCATCGCTCGGAGCCAAGAATCGCGTATTGTTGCGCACGTCCGGCGATTTCACCGGAGCGGATTTCATCGATTGCAGCGTCGGACCGCGCTCACGGAGCCGACGCAACTCGCTTCGGGGACCTCTGCGAAAGCCTTGGCGACTTCATTCCCATCGACGGCCGGTGCGATGCGATAGAGTCGAGGGGTGCGTGTCGATCGAAGCCGTTGGAGTCCTCGCTTTGGCGAGCCTCCAACAAGGACAAGTCGACGCACGACGTCCCTTCACTCTATGGCCCCCTGGCGGGAATGATATAATGCGGGATCGTCTTCAGTGCAGCGCGTGACTATATCCGGGAGGCTCGGTTCGATGGTCCAAGTTAATCGTCGGCGGTTTGTGGAAGCGACAGCAGTCGCCGCATCGGTCCTCGGTGGTGTCCAGACTTCCCATGCCAGCGAGGTCCCCGCCCCGCCCCAGGTCTCTCTTGGCAAGACAGGCATCACGATGTCACGTGTCGGCCAGGGCACCGGAGTGCGTGGTGGCCGCCGTCAATCGGACCAGACGCGAATGGGTTTTGAGAAGCTTGTCCCTCTCTTTCATCACGCCTACGAGCGAGGGATCACCTTCTTTGATCTCGCTGACTTGTACGGATCGCATCTTTACTTTCGCGAGGCCCTGCGGACCATCCCCCGTGACAAGATCACGATTTTGACCAAGGTCTGGTGGCGATACGATGGTCCCGAGCGCGCCACCCAGCAGCCTCACCGGACCGAGGTGGTGCGAAGCACGATCGAAAGGTTCCAACATGAACTCGATACCGACTATCTCGATATTGTGCTGCTGCATTGCATGACGACTGGCAAGTGGGATGACGATTTGCGGATTTACATGGACGAGTTGGCAAAGGCGAAAGAGAAGAAGAAAATTCGCGCTCTCGGGGTCTCCTGTCATGACCTGGGAGCTTTGAAAACCGCCGCCAAGTCTCCGTGGGTCGATGTCGTCCTGGCGCGGATCAATCCCAAGGGCGTGAAAATGGATGGCACTCCTGAAGAGATCACGGCCGTGTTGAAGGAGATGAAGAACAACGGCAAGGCGGTGATCGGAATGAAGATCTTTGGCGAAGGCGCGCTGAGTGACCAGCGGGAAGCGTGTGTCAAGTTCGCGCAAGAATTGGGCGTGCTGGATGCGATGACAATCGGGTTCCACGAGCCCGAGCAGATCGATGACATGCTGAGGATGGTCGAGAAGTATCCCGCCAAGGCGGTTTGAACTTGTGCCCTGTACGAACGAGTCAAGCAGCGTGAGGCGTGATCAACCCATGCGGCAAATCTGGATTCCCAAGGCAGGTCCGCCGGAAGTTCTTGAGTTACGCGAGGCCCCAGATCCCCATCCAAAAGCCGGCGAAATTCGCATTCAGGTTGAAGCAGCCGGAGTGAACTTCGCTGACATCGTGGGCCGGCTTGGAATCTATCCCGACCTGCCTCCGATGCCGGTGGTCGTCGGATACGAGGTTGCAGGACGCGTGGACGCTTTGGGTGAGGGGGTGGATACGGCTTGGCAAGACCGCGATGTGCTCGCAATTAGCCGCTTTGGCGGCTACAGCGACGTGATTTGCGTTCCGTATCGCCAGGTTGCCGAGCGTCCGCCAGGAATGACCGCCGATACCGGAGCAGCGATTCCAGTTAACTATCTGACGGCCTACCAGCTAGTGCATGTGATGGGTGGGTTGCGATCGGAAGAAACGATGCTGGTACACTCGGCTGGGGGTGGTGTGGGCATAGCAGCCATCCAGCTTGCCAGGAACATCGGAGCCCGAGTGATCGGAACTGCCTCAGCGCGGAAGCATGGATTTCTCAAGCAGCTGGGTGTCCATCACTGCATCGATTACCGTCAGGAAGACTTCGAGAAGCGCGTTTTAGAAATCACCAATGGCGCCGGCGTGGAACTGGTTCTCGATCCCATAGGTGGCGCATCATTCAAAAAGAGCTACCGCGTCCTGGCGCCCAGCGGTCGGCTGGGCATGTTCGGAATATCTTCCGCAGCCACGGGTAAGACCAAGAGCTTGACATCACTTGTCAAGATGCTGGCGTTGATGCCCTGGTTCCAGTTCACACCACTATCGCTTATCGATCAAAATAAGGGCGTGTTCGGTGTCAATCTAGGACATCTCTGGGATGAAATCGAGCGCGTGCGAAATTGGCTGCAGGCACTGCTTGATCTGTACGAGAAGGGTGTCGTTCAACCCGTCGTGGATGCAACTTTTTGCTTTCACGAAGCCGCCCAGGCGCACCACTACATTCAGGACCGTAAGAACGTTGGCAAAGTATTGCTGGTTCCCAGAAAGTAGTCCACCGATTGTATGCATCGGAGCCCCTTGCTGACTCGACCGCCTGGGCCGATGCAAACTGAGCCACTCAGCATTGGCAGTTGGGTGCATGGAGGTGGATTTGTGGGCGGTGACAAGCAGCACCCGTTGCTCGCCGTCATGAAGCCAGGCTTTTTCCTGTCCCGAGGGCTTGTCTTCGTAAGCGTAAATTACCGGCTTGCTCCCCGGCACAAGTTCCCGGCCCAGGTTCATGACATGGCAGCAGCGCTAGCTCACCTTCACCATCAGGCTGAGGAATTTTGGCGGGTCCCCCAAGCAAATCTTTCTGATTGGTGATTCCGCTGGGGCGCAACTGGTCAGCATCGTGTCCACGAACGAGTCGCTTCTCGAACGCCACAAGAAGTCCCTCAAAATCATCCAAGGCACGGTGACACTGGATATTGGCTCATTTGATGTCCCTTCCATCATGGACGCTCTTGGCAACAAAGTGCCCAAGCAGTACCACGATCTGTTCACGAAGGATCGGGACGATTGGACCGCCGCTTCACCGATGTTGCATGTCAGCAAAGTCACGCCGAACCCGCCAATGCTGCTGATCTATGTGGCTGGCCGCGAACATCATGAGCAGGAGAATCATCGGTTCGCCGCCAAGCTGAAGGATCAAAGGCTGCGATGCGGAAGTATTTGAGGCCCGAGACCGTTAAGCATCATTCAATCACCGCAGCGACTTCCCGCAAAGCTTGGTTGGTCTTGGTCGGGTCTATCCCAACCCGCCACCACTTCATTCACTCGATGTAGGGAAGTATGGGTCGAAAGCGGTTGGCAACTCACTGGCTGTAAGCGGTCGAGCATTCTGCGGAATCTCTCGATACTCGTCCGGCGTTTCTGGCAATCCAGCTTGATCGCCCAGTAACTTGATACTCCGCTCGACCTGTCGTCGAATTTCGGCTTCGTCTTCCGCCTTCATCGCTTCGGAAAGTGATGACGCGACTTGCTTGAGCTTGTGTTGCGTCTCACGGTCCAGCGTGGCAACCTCTTGTGCCGTCACCTGACGATTTCCGAGTGCAGTCACGAGCACAATGAAAACCGTACCGACTGACCTCATCACTGTAGGACGGTAGATAGCGGTAGGCAGTTTCATGCTCAGTCTCGATACTTCAAACCATCTGTTATAAATCCTCGGGATCACTTGTTGTAGATGCTTCGATCAGTCCTTCGACTGTTGATTCTCGATGGCAGTTTCATAAACTGTGACCGCAGCCTTCGACATCAGGTGCATGGTCCGTTGGCTTGGCAAAAGCGGCAGTTCTTTCAATCCGTTCTTCATGATAACTTTGGCAATCGCCGCTTCAATTTCCGCTTCAAGTTTCTTGACGATCTTCTGTTCCATGACCTTGCCTCTTTCTGAGTTCAACGACGATTTGCCTTCACAGCCAAGAATCCGATCCCGGCAACACAGCCGACACCGACCACAGCGTAGCCGATGCGAAACATCATGAACTGAGTCGTGTTGGTCGTCGGCTCAAACGTCGCCAAGAATCCGAACAAGCAAAATGCGGCGACGGCCAGCAGGATCAGAGAGCCAAGAATGGCGACAATTAGTTTCATGATTTGGTCGCCTTCGTATCCCGGCTCTTCCGACACTTCTCACTACAATACTTCACTTCGCCCCAGACCTTCTGCCACTTCTTCCGCCACTTGAACGGTCGTGCGCAGACCACGCAGGTCTTTTCAGGCAAGTTAGATTTCTTGTGTGTCATCGAACCATAAGGCGCTTTCGTCGTTACCAAACGCCGGGAATCAGCTTGTACGGAACCCTCTTTGTGTATTCCTTGTACCCGTCTAATTCTTCCTGCAACGTCTGATCCTCCCACTGGGTCCGCAAGAACAAAACCATTGAGGCAAAACCCGCAGGAATCAATGCCCACAAAGACCCCAACGATAATGCCATGCCAATTGCATGGAGAATTCCCCCGACATAACCGGGATGTCGAGCGATGGCATAAGGGCCGGTATCGATCACCGAATGCCCCCGATCCGTTTGAATTCGCACGGTAACTTCAAAGAACTTGTTCACGCTTTCGGCCCAAGTGACGATTCCAATTCCGGCAAGCAGCAAAGCGTAACCGATACCGCAAACCCACCCCGGGACCGGAAACCAATGGAATCGGCCATCGTCCAAAGCCGCCACAAATAGGACGGCCGCCATTGCTGGAAAGTAAAAGCCCAGCAGAATCTTGTCCCAGCCTTTTGTTCCTTCGTGGAAGCTACTTCTGGCGACAATGACTTCGGGATTCACATGATGAAGAACAAGAAATACTGCTGAAATGACGCCCAACAGAACGAGGATGAACAGCCAGCCTTTCGGCCAAGCCCATGTGCCGGCAGGCAGGAACATGAATAGGGCGAAGAACACGGGCAAACCAATCAGTCCCAGAACCACACGGCGGCGATTGATTCCTCGGGGCGGATTGTCCGAGACGCTGGCAGCAGTCATTTTTGTCATTCGTGCGGCACTTTGATCTCGACACCGTAGCGAGGTGCAACTTCAAGCAGCTTTTTGATCTCGGCCTCACTTGGTGGTGGTGCAGTTTCAGCATCGCCGGCCAATGGTGTCCCAACCTCGAAGAACATCTCCTCCAATCCGGCTGGGGCAAGTGAGATCAACAAACGTGCAGTCTTGTCACTATCGTTCTTGAAACAATGCAGGCTGCCGACCGGCATATTGAGGAAGGTGCCTTCACCGGCCACGATCCGTTCGTCACCAAGTTGAAATGTCATCTCACCTTCAAGGACAAGGAACGACTCTTCCTCTCGGGTGTGAATGTGTGGCGGAGGGCCGCTGCCGGGAGGCACGATTGCCTCGAACGTGGCGTACTTTCCGTCCGTATCTTTGCCCGTGGCGAGGAAGCGGTAAACGTCACCGACAATTCCGATTCTCTTGCCCTTGTTGGGCTTTCGTATTGCTGCTGGACGGGGAGTCGTCATCACATCAACCTTGGTTGGGTTGTCATCAATGGTGGTCACGGGGGCTACTTAGTCGCCGCCAACTCTGCGAGATCGCCGAGCACTCCACGCCAACGGGACTTCATTTCCTCACGGACCTTCTGTGACGGCAGGTGCTCAAGGTGAACCCGGATAGAGGTCTTCTCGGAGGTACTTTCGACCAGCGTGATCTGCAACGTCGCCGGTCGTTTCATGCCTGGCTTGTGCCATGTCAAACGAATTCGGTTTCCCGGTTTGACGACTCGAATCTCACCTTCAATCCCGCTTTCGGTCTCGTAAATCTTTCCCTCGTCCAACGACAAGCCGCTCACCTTACCCAGCCAACAGGCGATGCCTTTACGGGAAGACAAGAGTGCCCACGCTTCATCGATCCCAAGGGGAAACGTCTTCTGAACGCCAACCTGAAAACCGGTTTCAGCAGTCTGGCCTACGAC
>JARFQX010000685.1 GCA_029287555.1 Rubripirellula sp.
GCTTCGGACTTGGCATCAACGACGTGACGCACCGGTCCGCACTGCATGAAGATGATGGGATGATGACCATCTTTGCGGGTCACGGTCGCGGAAAGTCCCAGAAAGAATCTGGCCTTGGCTGCCCGCGCGACCAGCTCGAAACTGTGAGCGGATAAATGGTGGCACTCATCCACAATCACCTGGCCATAGTCAGCGACGCAATCATTCACGATCCCCTTTCGCACCAAGCTTTGAATCATGGCCACATCGACCTTTCCGGTAAGCTTCCTACGTCCACCCCCGAGCCGACCAATTTGTTTGGAGGGAATTCCAAGGAATTCTGACAAACGGTCGATCCACTGATCGAGCAACTGCCGACGATGGACAAGTACGAGCGTGTTCACGCCCCGTTGAGCGATCATCGATGCGGCGATCACGGTCTTTCCGAACGCCGTGGTCGCGGACAAGACCCCGATATCAAGTCCAAGCAGTTATTGAACAGCGGTGACTTGACCGGGACGCATATCACCTTGGAACTTTAAATTGATCGATTCACCGACGGTCCGTTCATCACGGGTGTCGAATTTGATTCGCAAGTCATTAAGTAAACGTTGAATATCTTCAATGCATCCGCGGGGTAACGCCAGATGCTGCGGGTGGTCTTCGGCACAGCTGATGATTCGGGGTTTTCCCCAAGTTGGCAGACGCATCGACTGGGCTTTGTAGAACTCCGGATTCTGAAAGGCGGCCAGTCGTGTCAAACGGTTCCGTAGCCCCGGCGGCAGCTTCTCTTTCGGAATGTAGATCTGATCGGCCAAGATAAGCTCGACTTTTACCGGCGAATTCTCGACTGGACGAGGTCTCCCTCGACTTTCTGTCGGAGGTAAATTCCAGGGCTCGCTATCATCGGCGACTCTCACGTTAATGATGCGTCCCCCACGAGTGGCTCTGGAAACTAACTCTTCGACCTTCGCCCGCGGCATGCGCTCGGTGGACGAGAGCAAGGCCCATTGATCAGAGTAGGGTGTGAATTCGTCATCAACAAACACGCTATTGCCGGCGTTCCGTGGTTGCTTCTGCAGCGGGAGTGCAATCAGGTTACCGAAGCCGCCTCGGGGCAACGTGTCCTGGTTTGGAAAGAAGCGGTCGTAAGAGTCGAGACCGATATCGGGCCGACGCTCCATCGTTTCGGTCAACACATGCGAACCGAGTCGCCGCGCGACGGACGCTGGCACAGCTGATTCGAAGAACATCCAAACGTGAGCGCCGTTCCCAGATCGGGAGCGTTCAAGCACGGCATGAATCTCAAGCCGTCGACATGTTTCCATGACGGCCGACGCATCGTCTTTCCAATTCGCTTTGTCGAGATCAATCGCCAGAAAAAAGCAAGTCTCATCCAGCATCATTGGATAGACGCCTGCTACGAAATCACGCCCGTTATCATCGTTCCCAGCAAGATGCCAATAGATGACATCATCCGTCAGCGGCAGAAATCGTTGATCTTGACAAGCCGCGCATCTCACTCGCGGTTTCTCGCAGACACCGCTCAGCCACTCGTTCCCGCAAGCTGGTGAATAGCCGCTCTTTCCCGACCGACGGTTTTCGAAGCGGCGCGGGTAAACGTCGTCGCGTCCTCGAAAGAGCGACCGAAAAAGCCGAACCTTGTCCTTTACCGCAGATCGATGATCAATGCCCACAAGTGGTTGCCCCCGACTGTTGCATGTTACCACACAAGAGAAAGTCGTCTAGGCAAAACACTGCTAGCGGACATTGCGAAGTTTTCGAGTTCGACGCGTTGCGGGCCGTTCATTGCTAGCAGCTTGGCCGTCGCTCGCCCCACGTCGGTCAATCCGATGACAACAAAGTCCGCGAGTTGAAAGTGCTCCTCCCAAGTGTCGGTTCGTGGGTTAAAGACCTGCACCATTTCGTCTGATTCTGGATCAATCGTCGTCAGATTGGTTCCCTTGTGGAGATTGCAGCTTTGACAGGACACCCGCCATCAATTGACGAGGCTCGAGTGGCTGATGGTCTGGCCCCATCCAAGTGGCGAGGGAAGGCCAGTGGTACGCCAACCCATTAACGACGATGAACCCCGGAATCACGTACGCGATGGGAATTCCGAATTGTCGGTCATCAAGAAATGGCGCAGTCATTCAGAACGAGTAGCACGATCTGTCTGTCAGCGCAATCGGCCTGTCAATCTTACTCAATCTTTGCAAACTTCCTCTCCAGCGCCGAAAAAAACGAGACAATGGAGACATCGAGTGCCTGCAGGTAGGCCCTCAGCTCCAAGTAGTCCATGCGAAGGTCACCGCGCTCATGGCGGCAGACCCACGACTGTGGTTTATCAAGAATCTCCGCTAAATCACGCTGCGTCAGGCCAGCTTTCTGGCGGCGCAATTGGAGCATCTCTCGAAGCACCTGCTGCCTCAAAAAATCGGGATCTTTTCCCATGGATCGGTTGCCTTCGGGTTCGACGCCGCTAGATTGGGAGTGTAGATGCAATTATTGCATCCGCGTAGCTTCCTCCCAGAAAAGGAGAATCACCATGACCAACGGCTGTCACCCCGTCAAGAACGAGAAGCCCAATAAAGAATCTGATGATTCCGAGGCAAAAAAGTCTAAGTAACGATTTGCCGTCGGTAGATCAGTCTCATCGCATCGGGTCGCCTCGTCTGCGCTGCGATGCGATGTGCGAACCAGTCCAGTCAAAATATCGCGCAAGCTCGACCGACACGGGAACCTCGCGAGCGATGCAAACCTCGTATCTACAGCGTCGGAGCGTCGGCTGAGCATTGACCTCACGAGATCGGAAGTTAGGGTTCAACAATGATTCGAGCAACACTTACTGATCAAACAGTTCAGACTTGACTTGATCCCACGGTTCGCCCTGGTTCGGATCCGCGTTGAACAGCTCTTCCCGACGTTGAAACTCAGCCTTCATGTCGTCAGAGACAGGTAGCGCACCCTCATCGGCCAGTCGATCGAGAATCGATGTTGCTAAGGCGAATTGCTGTTCTTTGGGTAAAGACCGAATGGTCTCAAGGATTTCCGCATGGGTCATGGCCTATCTCCCTTTGCCCATTGGGACACGCTCCATCATACTCGGCACGCCGCGCACCAGTAACCTCGCTGCATCCCTACGTGATATCCGTAGAGGCCGCACAAACACCGGATTTCAACCAAACAACAGTCCAAATCTAGTCCAACATTGGTCAAAACAAGGCCATGCTTAGGCTAACGTGAGTTCAATGCGAGAAGGCGGTTCGAATCGGTTTTTCCCGACTCGAATCCAAAATGTCTACGCAAGTGCAACGCAAGAAAAATGGCGTTGCATCAGATTCGGGACGCAGAGGTCGCTGGTTCGAATCCGGACGCCCCGACTATCTTTCGAAACAAGCCCTTTGGCCAACAGGTCGAAGGGCTTTCTCATTGTGGCGCATAGGTTTACGTCATCCAGAGTGCAGTTCAAACAGACGATTTCGAGGATTCGACGTTTGGCGGCGTAATCAGCCGTAACCCACTTAGTACGAAGGGTTTGCAAAAGTTCAAACGCTTTGACTGCCACTTCGATGATTTCGTTGCGGCCACGGTCACAGGACTCGATTTCCAACTGCAACTCAGCAGTGCGATCTCGTAATTCACGGTTCTTCGAGGCGAACGTGTCGGCGTCGATCTCTTCGAGCATCCGCAGGTTGAGCAAACGGTTCTGTTGGTCCCTCACTTGGACCAGTTCTGGGGACCAAATCTGAAAGATCATCGGGAACGCCCCCCGTCCTGTACGAACCGTAAAGGAACTGCAAGTCACCGAATCCAGTGTCCTTTCATAGAGACGATTGTCTTCATCATAAGGATCCATGTCGATTGGAATTGCGAGGGATGCTGAGCCTTCAACTGGTTCAGGGCCGAGTCAACGTTGTCACTCCGCTCCTTGATTAGACTCGCTCGATTTGTTGTCGATTTGTTCCCGCCGAATTGAGTCTTTGACCGCTCGTTGGAACTCGGTGCCGTCAGCGGTTCCTCAAATCGGCACGGCCAATTCCCGTTGCAGCACCATATTGCTTGAGAAGATCTTGGGAAGGACAACATCTGCGCGCGCCGTTACTGGCGTCACCGCAAAGAACAGAGCGAATAGAAAACTGCTGAGTTTCATTGGTGAAATGTTCTGAGTGTGAAGCAGTTGGAGACCAACACCTGTTGGGGAATTGTTGATTCGTGGGAATCGGATTAATCAACTTTCCACAGCCTGATCGAATCGAATATGATTCGGTTGGGGGCGGCAGCAAACGTCTTGAAGGTGAGTTCGCTTCGGCCTTTCAGCGAAACCTGTTCGTGCTGGATGGCCTGCCCCTTTCCATTGATGCCGATCCACATCACGCCTTCCTGGAACTCCAGATCTACATCGACCCACTCGTTGAGCCGAACGTCAGGTGCCTTGCCAGAAAACCGTTCTCCACCATGCAGCTTCAGCGAATAACTGTCGGCAGTAAATATCAGCGTATTGATATGGTGACCGATGTCGAACTTGGGGCGGCCAGTGGTGAAAGCGTCGCCTTCAAATTTGACACGCATGTGCAGCACGAACTTCGGAGGCAGGTGATTGAGGCGTATCACGGGAGACAAACCCAAGTGATGGTCGCGTCCCAAGACCTTCTGAGCCTCCTCAGCGCTTTTGTAATCGGGGCTTCCGATTAAGGTGCCGTCCTTGATTTGCCACGTTTTCGTCCGGGGTTGCCAGCGTTCTCGATCCAGCTCGCCCTCGAAGTCATCTGAGTAAACGAGCGTGCCGTTCTTGAACAGTCGAGACTTGAAGGAGGTCGGATCGGCGGCATAGGCATTCATCGTGCAGAGCCATACGAGTGCAGAGAAGAAGGTCGCTGCAAATGTATGCATGTGATTCACGGTTGATATCTCCTGGTAACCCGGCGCGTGAGCGAGGGATGTTCGTATCCGGCCCACTTCAACGCCTCGGGTTACGTCGTCAGATCACTTCGTCCGGAACGCGTCGCTTTGGACGAGTGTGTGAATGAACTCGATGACGGCAAACTGATTGTTCTTCGCTAAGCCGACCATTGTGTTTGCCAGGTCCTCATCGGTGAATCCGAACGGTCGGCCTAACGCATACTCGATCAAGTGTTCGGTGAAGCCGCGGGCGAAGTCTTCTTCTCGTTCGGCGATGAGGTCGCGCAGCTCGTGGTAATCGCTGAACGCCGGTCCTTTGTGGAGAGCTCCTGAGGGATCGATGTCCCATGTCTTGGCTTTTCCGATTCTTCTTCCTTTCTGGTCTCTCTGTGCGTAGCTGTCGGTGGTTCGCCACTTTCCGGCCGCGTTGAAATTCTCAAGGCCGAAACCAATTGGGTCGATTTTGCGGTGACAGCTCGCACATTGGGCTTCTTCCTGGTGTGCCAGAAGTCGCTCACGCTTGGTGAGGAGCTGACCTTCCAGACGAGAGATTTGCGGGACGTTGGGCGGCGCGGGTGGCGGCGGGTCGTTCAGTAGGTGGCGCAGAACCCAGGCGCCGCGTTCGACCGGGCTGCTGACGATGCCGTCGCTGCCCATGGCGTGAATAGCTGCCATTCCGAGTAATCCGCCCCGTGGCGAATCGGC
>JARFQX010000695.1 GCA_029287555.1 Rubripirellula sp.
AGGCAAGGGATCGATTGCCAATTGATCTTGCAGGTAGCCCTTGTCTTTGGAGGCTCGCAACATCGCGATCACATCGCCGTAGCCTCCGCCCACGTGAACGATACCGGCGGCAACCGCGGCGATGTCGCTCGGCACGATTGCGCGTTGATCTTGCTTGCCCGGCTGAAATCGGCTGATGCGCAGTTTCCCTTGGCCGCCCGTCTCCTTCTTGATCATGATTCCGCCGGGCAACATCAGAAATTCGGGGATTTGCAGCGGTTTGGTATCCCCCATGAGGACGAGCTCTGGAGCCTCGCGGAGCGAAACGACCACGGCCGCCGGGGCCGACGAGGGAACGTCGTAGAGCCAAAACGACTCGAGCGATCGTCCCGCCAGCGCCGAGCGACCGTCGACACGGCGCCGGATCGCGCAGAATGCGCCGTAGCGGGTCTCGAGACTCGGTTCATCCATCAAACGCTGCAGGGCATCGATCGCCAACTGTTGTTCGATTCCCTGCAGTGCCATCAGAGCTGGGTGTCGAAACGCGGCGACGTCTCGGGCAGATTCCTCCAGTGGCTCAATCGCTTCGACTCGATCGAGGTAGCCCAGGGCTTCGGCGGCGTAGAAACGGAGTTCGGGGTTGGACGCCTCAATTCCCTCGAGCAATGTCGGCACGGCGCTTTCGCCCATCGCCTCGAGTTGAATGGCGGCGTCGGCGGCGGTGACCGGATCACGCAACCGCTGCGCAAGATCGGCCAATCGCTCTTGGCTCTCGGCGACGCCGGGTTTGACCGCAATCGCTTGCAGGACCCGCATCATTCGGCCCACGTTGTGTCGATAGCGGGGATGAACTTCGACTTCGATGTAATCGTCCTCGATCGGCTTGGCGATCCCGCGCCGCGTGGTACCGTCGAAGAAGAAGAAGCGTCGGTTGACCGCGTCCGCCATCGCTTTGGCCATCTTGGCGTGTTGGTACTTGGGACGAAGCACCAATCCGAGTTTGCGGGTAATTTGCACGCGACCGCCGGCAAGCACGCGCCCTTCCAATTTCAGTGCCTCGTCTTCGCTCGGTTCATAGGCGGCGCGGCTGAAGACCGAACCCATGCCGATTGCCATCACCTCGCTTTGACGAACCACGTTTTGCAGCAATCGCTGCTCTCGCAGTCTGGTATCTAGCAGCCAACCGCCGTGCAGATCCTCGGCACGACTCTCTTTCGGAGCGAGCACGTGGATATCCAACGGGTCGCCGCGCCGGGCTCCGGGAGGGATCCGCGTCAACACCCGGACCATCGCCGTTTCGTCCATTTCCAGAAAATGATTCGGATCGGCTACGTCGTGCCGCTTCATCTCCTCGAGCAACTGGTCTCGGAACATCGACGGGTCGGGTGGGCCGCCGCTTCCAGGCAATCCGTTGACGACGCCGACCCCTTCCACTTCGATCGGTCGCAGTCCCTGGACAACCGTCCCCTCGCGGATCAACTCGGGCGGTTCGGGCGACTTCATCAATGCCTGAAGTTTCGCATCGTTATCGGCGTCGTCCGATCGGCCCGGAAACAGCGACGTGCACCCGGCAAGGCACACCGAGGCAACCACGATCATCGCAGGCAGGCACCACCGGTTGCGACGCCACCGGTCGCGGCGTTCTGGGACGAGAGTCGAAGCGTTGAGAGACATCCTGTCGAAGACCCCATTCCATGAGGAAAAATGCAAGCTTGGAGCCTCGGTCATAGCCGGAGCTTCGCCGGCGGGGCAAGATCAAGCTGTCCGCGGCACCTCAAAAAGGCCGGTTGCGGCGTCGTCGTGGGCGTCAGGCGTCGTCAGATTTCGGGGCTTTCCAGCCGTGGCCGCCGCGTGCCACCGGTTGGCGGCTGGTGGCGCGGATTTGGGCAGCTCTTGACAGGAATTTCGCAGCGGGGATACTTTGCCAGTTGAAGGCCGCATTTGCGCGTTTTTTTCGTAAAAACGGGGCAACATCGATCGCCTCGCCCTCCTCTGGGCCTGCGGCTGCCCGTCAGATCGACGCGTGGTCCACCCCACATCCGAACAAAATCTCTATGCCCACGATTAATCAACTCGTCCGCAAGCGACGGAAATTAAAGAAGAGTCAAAGCAAGTCGCCCGTGCTTGAGAAGTGTCCTCAAAAGCAAGGTGTGTGCTTGCAGGTGCGGACCATGACGCCCAAGAAGCCAAACTCGGCGCTTCGCAAGATTTCTCGTGTGCGGCTCAGTAACGGCAAGGAAGTGACCGTCTACATTCCGGGCGAAGGCCACAACCTGCAGGAACACTCCATCGTGTTGGTGCGTGGCGGACGGGTCCGTGACCTCCCCGGTGTGCGTTACCAAGTCGTGCGAGGGTCTCGCGACGCACTCGGCGTCGAAGGCCGAAAGCAATCCCGCAGCCGTTACGGCGCCAAGAAGTAGTCACTCCATTCCCCTCCCCAGCCCAAGTAAGTAACTGAAAATCGACGATGGGACGAATCACCGCCAGCCGCACTCACCTCAAAGGCGACCCCAGGCACAACTCCATGCTCGCGGGCAAGTTCATCAACTGCCTAATGTTGGACGGCAAGAAGACAACGGCCCAGCGGGTCTTTTACGATGCGCTTGGAGAAATTGAACGTCGCAACGAGATCGCCGATCAATCGCCAATCGAGGTTTTCGAGTTGGCCGTCGAGAACGTCAAACCATACATTGAGGTTCGCAGCAAGCGGGTCGGCGGTGCCAGCTATCAAGTTCCGATGCAAGTCAATCGCACCCGTCAGCAAAGTCTGGCGATCCGCTGGATCCTCGGCGCGGTGCGTGACAAGAAGGGTCGCCCGATGCACATGAAGTTGGCCGATGAGCTGATCGCGGCGTGCAAGAAGGAAGGCGTTGCTTACACGAAGCGAGAGAACACCCACCGCATGGCCGACGCCAACAAGGCGTTCGCCCACTTCGCCTGGTAGTCCCCCCCACAGGGTTTCACCGGGAGCGGCAATCCCGCCGAGAGCAGCAATCCCGCCAGGAGTGAATCTCTCGGCGTCAAGGCTGAGCAACTCAACGCTGACAAAGCACCGCGGCACATCGACGTGTCGCGGTTTTTTATGCGCTACGCTAACCTTACAGCTTCACCGGTCGACCCCAACCTCGTTGCGGGGATCTCCGTCTCGGTTAGAGCATTTCCATGAATGATGCAGGCCGTCTGGAAAAGGGGGCAGACACCGATAGTGCGAAGCACCCGAAGGGCCGCTTGCGGCTCTTGGTGTCCGACCCCTATTCCGGATCCCACGAGCATGTTGGAAAAGCCCTATCCCGCAGTGGTTGACGCACACCAACAGCACCCGAAGTATCACCGTCCATGGCAATCGACATTTCCAGGCTTCGCAACATTGGCATCATTGCCCACATTGATGCGGGCAAGACGACCGTCACCGAACGCATGTTGTTCCTCAGCGGAGCCAAGCACCGCGTGGGCCGGGTGGACTATGGAACGACCGATACGGACGACGACCCGGAGGAACAAGAACGAGGGATCACGATCTTCAGCGCCTGTGTGAAGTTTTCATGGCAGAATTACTCGATCAACTTGCTGGACACGCCTGGCCATGTCGATTTCACGGCCGAGGTGGAGCGTTGCCTGCGCGTGCTCGATGGCGCCGTGGTCGTCTTCTCGGCCCGGGAGGGGGTCGAGGCGCAAAGCGAGACGGTGTGGCGTCAGGCGGACCGCTACAACGTGCCGCGAATCGTCTTCATCAACAAAATGGATCGCGAGGGCGCCGATTTTGAGTCGGTCTTTCGCGATATCGGGCCGCGGCTCGGTGCCAAGCCGGTCGCCGTGGAGTTACCGGTCGGCCAGGGGCCCGCTCACATGGACAACCCGTTTCGCGGCGTGGTCGATTTGGTCGACATGAAGATGTTGGAATTCGATCCCTCGACCGAGGGCAAGGAAGTCAAGGAGGCGGACGTTCCCGAAGAGATTCTCGACGAGGCGATGTTCTGGCGCGAGCAGATGCTCGAAGCGGTGTACGACCTCAGCGAGGAAGCGGCCAGCCTTGCATTGGAGGAAAAAGAAGTCCCGCGTGATCTGGTCATTGCTGCTCTTCGCCAAGGCTGCATCGATCGAATGATTCAGCCCGTGTTGTGCGGATCGGCCCTTCATGGAATTGGCGTCCAGCCGCTGATGACCGCCGTGGGCAATTTCCTGCCTAGCCCGCTCGACCGACCGCCGGTCGAAGGTATCGACCCCAAGCACCCCGACAAGACG
>JARFQX010000818.1 GCA_029287555.1 Rubripirellula sp.
CGCTCGGGAGCCGTCTCGCGACTCGTCATTGCTGTTCGGAGAGATCGCTTCCATTGATACCAGAGTTGTGTCGTTGAATCGTTGGGATGCGGACCGGCCGTTCCTATCCGCACTGTTTACCAGTCGTCAAGATCTACCCGCCCCAACCTCGGTCGGTCTATTGTTTCACTCTATCGGCTCAACCTGAATCTCCCATCAGCGTTCCCCGTCTCGAACGTTGCACGGTTCACACAAACCGGCTCCAAGAGCTCGGAATCCCTCCAATCGGGAAAAAGGCGGCGGATCTAAGGAGTGCAAAGCACCCCAGGGACCGCGGGCGGCTCTTGAGGTCTGACCCCTTCTTCCCGACCGGGTGTCATGGTCAATCGGTGCCCTCAGAACGTAGGTTCGAATCAATCCTCGACCGGGTCTGGTCCCCTGGGATGCGACGAGTTCGCCTAGCCCTGCGGCAATGCGAGTGATTAGCGCGAACGTATCGCTCGGGCCACTACCGCCAAAGAAACCCGATTCACCCCCGTGCCGAGTAGCACCCCGGCCACTTCGTTGGCCGTGGCCCCGGTCGTCAACACGTCGTCCACGACCAGGATATGCCGGTTACGCGGCTCGGGCGATCTAGAAAAAGCATAGCGTCTTTTTGCGGAAAAGGCACCTTGAACGTTCCTCTTCCGTTCGTCGTCATCGAGCCAGGCCTGCTTTGCGATCGGACGGTTGGCGCGAAGCAGGGCCTGGCAGGGGCGGCCAATCTGTCGGGCAACGGCCGAGGCAATCACTGAGGTCCCGGTTCCACCCCGGGACATTCGCCTCGTCAGGTAGGAGGGAACGAACGTGACCGCGTCGGGCATCCGATCCGAGCACTCTTCCACGACCACCGCGGCAAGACGCCGACCCAAAGCATCCCCCAGGGCGGCGTGGTGCGGATATTTTGCCGCGACCACTGCCTCACACACTCGATCTCGGTAGGCCCAAAGTGCAGCAATTCGATCAAAAATCCATGCCTCTTCGCGGCAGTGCCCACAGTCGGCCGCTTCTGGCGACCCGAGACTGGGCCGGGGCATCGCACATCGGGGACACCGGTGACGCATCGTCGGGCGGCTGTGGCAAAGGGCCAGTTCACAGCTCCGGCAAAAGTCTTCACCGTCGTTGACGGGGTCGTTGCAGAGCCGGCAAACCGGGGGCAAAACGAGATTGACCAGGGCCCCGCTCGCCGCCCGGGCTGCGCGGATCATGGAGGTGGCCCGCGAGTCGGTCACCTGGGTCGTCGAGCGGAAAAAAGTTTCTGACATTTTCCGGCGAACCTTCAGCGGGCCTGCACGTCTATTCGATCATGAACCGTTGGGGAGACGGTACGAACGCTCCCGGAGTGTTTTGACTGGCCCCGATGGCCCTTCTGGTATAGTCTTGTTCACGGAAGGGTTGGACTGGACGAGCGTCTGGTCCGTCATTTTTTTGTTTCCTATGCTCCGCTTCTGCACCTTTCTAAATCGGGTGCTCTTGGAGGTTGAAATGCGTATCGAACAACTCATCGCAGCCATCGCACGATCCGTGGCCACCGCCACCGTCCGTGAGATTCAGGCGGTTTTGTCGTTCATGCGCGATACACGCCTCCATCATCTATGGCTACAGCGGATGCCCTCGGGAAGGCCGGCCTATGCGCTGGTTCCCGCCAATTGTTCCATGTGTTGTGGCAAGACGGCGGGGAGCAAACGCAATTGGCGAGCAGGCAGATGGCCGGGACACCCTGGTGGTGTTTCGGCGTTTTGCCCGGAGAGTTTCGAACAGGCCTGAGCGGCTTGTCGAAGTCTCCCTCGCTGTTGGCCCCGTGATCTTCGCTCCCCTTGGAGCCAAGGTTGGTCGGGCATCGCCTTCGAGCGGTTCGACGCGACGCTTGAGGCGGTTAACCGCCAAGGCCATCCAGCGATCCCGACAACCGATGGTGATTCGGTTTCCGGTCCTGTCTCGCCCCCCCCCGGGCGTTCGACCTGATCGAATCGGCGCAGATTTCCGCCGCTCGCGATGGACACCTCGCGTGATTCACCACCGATGTTGGCCGGCGGCCGGTCGATCTCAGTCCCGCGGTGACTGACCAAGGGCGGAAATCGACGACTGCGGGCTATCCCACCGCCTTCAACTTTCCCCTCAACGAAATCAAGAACCGATCGAAATAGGGCCGCGTTACCAACAAGCGGTCCGCGCTTCGAGCCGTCGCCGACCAAGGTCGCGACGTCAGCTGCCGAGCGCATGACAGCGGAGGAGCCGAACCATGAACTTCACTGAAGACACGATCTTTGAGCTTGAGAACCGAACCGTCGCCGACCTGGTTCGCGCTGCCCAGGCGGGCGAGCGAGACGCTTTCGGCGAACTCTTTGAGCGATACCGAAGTGGAATCGTTGCACTGGCGATGCGCCGGGTTCGTAACCTGGACGAAGCCGAAGAGTTGGCCCAGGATGTGTTCATCCAGGCGATGCAGAAGATCGATCAGCTCCGCGTCCCGGAGGCCTTTGGAGGTTGGTTGCGGCAAATCGTGCATCGCATGGCGATCAACCGATTGACGCGATCTCGAGCCGCCCTGGCCTGCGATCCGGAAACCTTGGAGGCGACTTGCCTGGCAAGCGGATCGCCGGAGGAGTCCGCCGAGGATCGAGAGCAGGCCGAGGCGATCCGTGACGGAATCGATCGACTCGGTTCACTCGACCAGCAGACGCTCAAGGCGTTCTATCTGCAAAGCAAGACGCTGGTGGAGATGAGCGATGAGTTCGATGCTCCGGTTGGAACGATCAAGCGTCGACTGCACGTCGCCCGCAAGCGTCTGGCCAAGCAGATGGTTTAGGAGAGGCGAGAGGCGAGAGGCGAGAAGCGA
>JARFQX010000850.1 GCA_029287555.1 Rubripirellula sp.
GAAGCGTTTCTTTTCCTTCTGTGGTCTGGTCCGTGGATAGTAGAAACTGAATGTGCGGCTGGTGATGTCTCGGCTCAACAATAAATCGGTGCGGAACTCTTTCGCCGTGCTGGTAAAGAAAAGATCGCCACTTGATTCATCGATTTCCTCGCCTTCCTTGAGCGCCATGTAGACCTGAGTGCTGCTGTTGTTAAGTCGGACCGCATCGGCACGTTCAACATAGTCTTGGTCGAGCACTTCCGGGCCCAGCATTTTCAAGATCGTTGTCTTCAAGTTGGCGTTGCTGACGATCGCACGACAACGAATCCGTCGTCCGTGCGTGTGTACCGCGGCAACGCGTCCATGCTCGACGTCGATCTTGTCAACCGGACAGTTGATGCGGATATCGACCCCGTTGGCTCGTAGCTCGCGTTTCATTCGCGCAACCAGATCTTCCGTGCCCCCTTCGTAAATGAAGACGCCTTTGTTCATGAAGTTGCTGAAGACAATTCCATAGGTGATGGCGGGATCTTCGAGCGTCGAACCGTTCGCGTACGTAATCGGTTCCATCAACAGTCGAACCACATCGTCGCGTCCCGGAAAAAACCGGTCAAATAGTTGACGGGTGGTGGTCGTCTGGTCGTCGTAGAAGTTCATTCCCCGAGCGGTGTCGAAGAACTCATTGACGGTCTCGGTTTGCAACCCGAAATCGTTCGTCAACAACCGAGTGAAGTCTTCCCGGTTGTAAGTCGTCGTCAATGAAAACTGCGGGTTGTCAAAGCGGATGTTCTTGAGCTGGACAATCCGGTCGGCAATGTCGCGATTCCAATATCGCCGACACGACTTGATCATTCCATACGGGAATCCATGCAGCGAGATGTCGAAAATGTGGCCACCGGGCCGCAAGAACCACGTCGCCAGTCCGCCAAGCTTGTAGTGTTGCTCGAGCAGCAGCACACGGTGCCCGGCACGACCCAGGATGTTTGCAGACGTCATGCCGGCCAGGCCGCTGCCGATCACAACGACATCGTACTCGTCAGCGGCACCTTGAAGAAAATCGCGAGGCATCGAGTGAAGTGGTAAGGGGAGAGTTCTTGAATGCAGGAGGTTGATTGACCGGCGGGGGAGACCAAACGAGCCGCGGAGGTGCTGGACTACAGAGGCCCGCGGTCGGGCTGCAACTCCGCGAAGACACCAATCTGGTCCGTCTCCGGCGCCCTATCACCGTACAATAGAAGCGCCGACCCGCCGACCAGCCATCGTTCATCGAGCACACGAATCGACTCATCCGAACCGACCGCCCGCGTTTCGCGACCGACCCCTTTGCTCCACACATCGTGGGAGCCACGAAAGATTGCAACGTGATCGGGGGGTAACACGGTCGCCATCCGTTGATTTCCCTGCTCGGACGACACGATCGTAGCAATCTTCCAGCGCTTGTCGCGGGGATCTTCCAGGATTCGGACGGTCACGAGCGATTCGCCGGGAGGAATCGGGACCGCCCCGTACCACATGGGATTGGATGACTGCTTGGGTAAGTGCGAACTATAGGCAACGCGATAGTCACCCGAGCCCTGCGGGATCCGGACCCGAATCCGATAGGTCAAAGGTTCATCGCTCGGGGCTCGAACTGCGGCGATTTGCCCCGGTGAGGTGCTCGATAAATAGCCGACCTCGCGCCGCAGTCGGCCGAGTTCCGACGAGGTCTTCCGCAACCGCTGTGACGTGGCGATCAACCCGACGGTCAACATGACAATCGTCATCAGCCCGAGATACTCTCGAAGGCTAAGTCGCGTACGGCTCGGTCGAACCGGCGGTTGCCGGTCCATTTCTTCCTCTGCTTGCGAATTCATGGGAGAATTGTAGGCTTCCGGTTAGACACTCGTCCTCCGCCAACATTTCGTTTCCGGATCCCAACCCTTTTGCATTTGTGTGACACCATTGCTCCGAGGGAGAGTGATGCTAAACCAATACGATTCAACAACTTGAAAGCGGACGACCTCGGAGACGCGGGGAAGAGGAAGTCGAGAGCCCCTGGCCCGATCCTCCTTCCCTTGCGGCTCCCCGACTCTCTCGCCTCTGCGTGAACTTTCTCGGCTGGATGCCGACTCGCCCCCCCGGCCAGCCAGATGTTGCCGTCACGGGAAAATTGCGGTCTAAACAGGGCAAAGTTTCTCAATCCGCAGTCGGAGCATGCTGAGATCGATGATTCGCATTGGCGCGGTCTCCTATTTGAACACGAAGCCACTCATCCACAGCCTGCAAAGTCGGCTGGGGTCCCGAGGCGAGTTGACTTTGGCGCTGCCGAGTGTCTTGGCCGATGACCTGCATTGCGGTCGGCTCGATGTCGCGCTGATCCCATCGGTGGAGTATTTTCGTGGATCCGACTACCGGGTCGTCTCGGATGCTGCGATCGCGTGCCGTGGTCCGGTATGGAGTGTTCGCCTGCTCAGCCGCGTCCCTGTGCCTACCATCCGGCGGCTGGCGCTTGATGAGGGAAGTCGAACCAGCGCAGCGATGGTGGGGATTCTGCTCCGGGAGATGTACGGGCTGTCCCCCGAGACCGTCCCCTTGGCGATGGACCAGTCACCGGAAGCGGTGGATGCCGATGCCATTCTGATGATCGGGGATCGAGCGATGCATCCGGCTCGAGGAGTTTATCGAGAGATTTGGGATTTGGGGGATCGCTGGTGTCGCTGGACGGAACTGCCGTTTGTCTTCGCCATGTGGGTCGCCCGAACCAATGGGTCGTCGGCGGAATCGCGGATCCCGTCCCAGGAATTGGACGAGTTAGCCGTGATCCTGGAGGCGAGCCGGGATGACGGGCTTGCCAATTTGGAATGGATCGCCCAAAACGAATCAGCCACTCACGGGCTGACGAAGGAAGACGTGCATCGGTATTTTGCCGAGAACCTGCATTTTCGTCTCGGCCCCGGAGAGCTCCTGGGGCTGGAGGCATTTCGAAGCAAGGCACTTGCGTTAGGACTCATCCCCGAGCATGCTCCGTCCATTGTTTGACGGACTTGCGATACACGATTTTAGTTCAAAGAATCGGTTTGATACGCTGATATGATTGCACCAGCTGACCAGAGCGTCCGAGACATTTTGGATAAAGCGATCGCGGGAGAGCGATTGAGTGCCGGGGAGGGATTGCGACTGTTGGAAAGCCACGATTTGGCAGCGATCGGCTCGGCGGCCGACCAGGTGGCGCGGCGCACGCACCCGGAGCCCTACCGGACCTACAACATCGACCGCAACATCAACTACACCAACATTTGCACGGCCGTCTGCCATTTCTGCGCGTTCTACCGCAGCCCCAAGAGCGACGAAGGTTACGTGCTCTCGAGAGAAGAGATTCTCGAGAAGATCGCTGAGACGATTGCCTTGGGCGGAAACCAAATCTTGATGCAGGGAGGTCTGCATCCGAAATTCAAGCTCGATTGGTACGAGGAATTGCTGCGCGACATCAAACGAAACTTCCCCTCACTCAACGTGCACGGTTTCAGCCCTCCCGAGTTCTACCACTTCACGAAAGTCAACAACCTTTCAATCCGCGAGGTCCTCGAGCGTCTCAAGGCGGCCGGGCTGGGAAGCATTCCGGGGGGCGGTGCCGAGATCCTGGTGGATCGGGTGCGTAGCGAGCTGACACGCGGTAAGGTCATGTCCGACGATTGGCTGGAAGTGATGCGAGTCTGGCATCAACTCGGGGGTCGTTCGACGGCCACCATGATGTTTGGCCATGTCGAGACGCTGGCCGAGCGAATCGAGCATCTGGAACGTCTAAGATCGCTTCAAGATGAAACCGGCGGCTTCACCGCGTTTATCTGCTGGACCTTTCAACCCGATCACACCGACCTTTCACATCTTCCACCGGTCGGCTCGTTTGAATACCTCAAGACTCAAGCGGTCGCCCGCCTCTATCTTGATAATTTTCCCAACATCCAGAGCAGCTGGGTGACTCAGGGTTTAAAGATCGGCCAGTTGGGGTTGCTCTACGGAGCTAACGACATGGGAAGTTTGATGATCGAGGAGAACGTGGTCGCCGAAGCGGGGACGGTGCATTACCTGACTCTTGATCAGATTCGCGAAGCGATCGAGGAATTGGGTTTCGAGCCTCGGCAACGGGATGTCTTTTATAATCTCGTTTCAAAAGAGGCCGAAGCGAGGGCAATCGAAGCCAACCGCAACACGCCCCCCAAGGACCTCGTACAGCTCGCTTCGTAGATCGGCTCGGAAGCCTCTGCCGAGTAAGTCTCGGAAGTTGTTTCATTTGCACCTCCAACCGACGGAACGTCCTCGTTGCCGTTGAAGCGGGGGTTGCCGCGGGTCCCTCGAGAGACGAAAACGTTTGGCGGACTCTTCAAGTTTGCGAACCTTTCCCTTCTGTTGGACGAGCATTTCCGATGGCAAAACTGGCGCATCATGTTTTCTTCACCCTGAAAGATCGAAGCGAAGAGGCAGTCGGTAAACTGCTGGCCGCCTGCAAGAAATATCTGGATGACCACCCGGGGCTCATCGGATTCTCGGTGGGACGGCGCGATCGCGAGCTCGACCGCCCAGTCAATCAAGACTTCGACGTTTCGCTGCACTGCATTTTTCAAGACCGCGCCGCCCACGATGCTTACCAGACGGCCGACCGCCACCTTCAGTTCATCGAAGAAAACAAGGACAACTGGGCCGAAGTCCGGGTATGGGACAGCACCCTCGAAGAGTGAGTGAAATCAGGTCCGAAAACGGGCGACGATGGGCTACAATGAGGGTCCTTCCTTGCTAGCCCACCATTTTGCGAATCAGGTTTTCCCATGATCCGCTTTGTCTCTGTCGCCGTGATCGTTTCGGTGATGTTCGCTCCATCGGCCCTGCTGCATGCTGCCGAACCAAGAACGGTTGACTTTATCGACGAGGTTCAACCAATTCTCAGGCGGCACTGCGTGCGTTGTCACGGGGAAACCGAGCAGGAGGGCGGCCTGAGTTTGACCGCTCGCGACGACGTGATCCTTGGCGAAGCCGATTCGGGCGAGCCGATCGTTGTTCCCGACAAATCGGATGAGAGCTTGCTGGTCAGTCGCTTGGTCGACCCGGACCAAGGCGACCTGATGCCTCTCGACGGCGAACCGTTGTCGAAGCAGGAAGTTGCGGTCATTCGGGCCTGGATCGACGGGGGAGCGCCGTGGCCGGAGTCGGAGGAGCAGCGGTCGCACTGGGCGTACCAACGCGTTGTTCGGCCGGTCGTACCCGATGTTGCGGCGGGCACCTCAGCAATCGATCGCTTTATCGCGGAACGATTGAAGCAACGCGGACTTGATTTCTCGCCACCCCTTGATCGCCCCCGACTTCTCCGCCGAGTTCACCTGGCGCTAACGGGACTTCCACCCACGCCGCAGCAGCTGCGGGAATTCGTGGAGGATCGTTCGGAAGATGCCTACGAACGCGTCGTCGACGATTTGTTGCAATCGCCGCACTACGGCGAACGTTGGGCGGTGCCCTGGCTTGACCTTGCACGTTATGCCGACAGCAACGGCTTTCAAGCCGATCAAATCCGAGACAACTGGGCGTACCGCGATTGGGTCATCCGAGCCTTCAACGAGGGAATGCCCTTTGACCAATTCGTGATCGACCAACTCGCTGGCGACCTTCGAGACAACGCGACCATCGATCAAAAAATAGCAACTCGTTTTCATCGGATGACAACCTGCAACGTCGCAGCGGGCGTGCATCCCGAAGCGAACCGGGTGAATCAAGTGGTCGACCGGGTCAACACCACGGCAACCGTCTTTCTCGGCACGACGTTGGAGTGCGCCCAGTGCCA
>JARFQX010000853.1 GCA_029287555.1 Rubripirellula sp.
GTCCCTGTTCTGAGTGCCTGGAAAGTGGCTCTATCGATCAATGCGGATTCCCTACGCCGATTCCCTACACCAAATTCAGGTCCCTGAGAAAAAGTCCTAGGTGAAGGAGATTCTAGCCAGATTCCGCGTCGACCCGCAGCATCTCCGAGCGGAGCCAGACCTTCGCGTAGGCCCAATACTTGTCCGCCGTGGAGACGCCGATTCCCAGAGCCCTGGCTGCTTGAGCCCCTGTCAGCCCGGCGAAGTATCGCAGCTTGACCAGCTCCGCTTTGACGGCGTCCTGCTTTTGGAGCCGGCCCAAAGCGATGTCGAGCGACAGGAGCTGATCGTCTTGGGCGGATTCCTGATGGATCGTTAACGCATCGTCGAGTTCAAGTCGCTGGAATCGTCCGCCACCCCGTTTCTGTGCACGTTTCTCCCTGGCTTTGTCCACTAGAATCCGCCGCATCGACTCCGCAGCGGCCGCAAAGAAATGCCCGCGCCCGTCCCACTGCTGCGGAGACCTTTGATCCACCAGCCGAACGTAAGCCTCGTGGACTAGCGCAGTGGCTTGCAGCGTTTGCCCGGGCTGCTCGTTGACCAACTTTGCCGCCGCAAGTTTGCGAAGTTCATCGTACACGAGCGGCAGCAACTGCTCCGCAGCTGAGGGGTCACCGTGTTCGATCTTGGTCAGGATGGTTGTGACGTCGGTCATGATTTGGTGAAGCAACGAACGGGCACCGTAGCAACTCGTTGAATCATTGCCGGGGGTACCTGGTCGCGTTACTCCTTCGCCGTTTTCTTCCGCTCCCGCTTGACCTTTCGCATTACGGATCTGGAGACGTCGCCGTTTTCGTATTCCGCCTCGAAGACAAACTCCGAAGGACTCTTTCGGACAAGAAATACCTTTCCGGTCACGGTTTTGCCATCTGCGACGTCAATCGATTCGCCTTTCCAGAGTGTCGGTGAATCAATCTTCCAGTAGAGAACGCCGTTTCCGCCGCTGGCGTCGAAGCCACGATCTTCAATGCACCGCTTGGCTGCGTTCCAGCCGATCAACGTGACGCCTCGCGTCTCCTCATCACTTTAGATGTTTCCAGCTCCTGAATCACGTCGTTCAATCTCTGAATGTCCTCGTTACGGCATGCGAAATACGTCATGTCTTCAGCGATACCGCTTACCCAGACGGCAACGTCAAGCCCGCGTTCTTGAAGGTGAGCAAGGAAGTCGCATGCGTCTTTGTCTGGCGGTAGTCCTCGTTCGTCAGCAATGCTGGTCGGGTAAGCGAAAAACGTCCATGGGCAAAACCCGGATCGATGATACTCGTCAGCATCGAAGAGCGAGTCGAATCTGATCGGGTTCGGAACCATGGTGAGCACAGGACTTTACCGATCACCGAGGACCGGCGGTTGAGTTTCCATTGTTAAAACGCCACCCCGTCCCCTCGTGCATGTTTATTTCGATTTCTCGTGATCGAGGAAGAACTGCAAAGTTCGGTTGAGAAGCGTCGGATGTGAGTACGCGCGAGCATGATCAACACCGTCGATTTTGACGAGAGAAGAGTTTTGCATGAGCGAGTCGAGTATTTCCGCATCTTTGGCTTCAGCATCATCAGCGCCGACGATCATCAGTGTCGGAATCACATTCTTGTCAAGTGCATCTCGGCTGACTTGTAATTTATATTGCGATCGGTCTTCTGCGCGGCTTCAGGTTGCGATTTGACGACAATTTGCAGACCCAATTACACTGGCACGGTCCGGTTTTCTTCAGCCCACCGAGTACAGAGGCTTTCGATGCCTTTGATATCCAAAAACTGATGACCCTGCAGGCGACTGTCGGATAATTGTGGGTATGCGAGGACTCGAATTGCGCACTAAGGATTCTCTTGATGAGCCGTAAGCCCTCTCTCGCTGTGTTCGCGTTGATGTCCGCTGTTTGGCTCTTGATCAGTACCGATCTGAATGGTCAGCAGAGGGTTCCCCCCAAATCGGTCGGCATGTCACCGGCAAGATTGAGCCGAATTACCAAAGAGGCGGAGCAGCAAGTCGCCGATGGGAAGCTCGTGGGAATCGTGTCGCTTGTCGCCCGCCGCGGGAAGGTTGTCTATCTGGAAGCCGTTGGGCACCAGGATCGGGAAGCAGAAGTGCGAATGGAGACGAACACGATTTTCCGAATTGCTTCAATGACAAAACCTGTCACGTCGCTTGCGGCCCTCATGTTGTACGAAGAAGGGAAGTTCCAGCTAACGGATCCCGTCAGCAAGTACATCCCGGAATTCGAGGAAATGAAGGTCGCACTTCCCGACGGGCAGTTGGTAGATGCGGAACGCCAAATCACGATCTATGACTTGCTCACACATAATTCCGGGCTGGGTTATCCGACAAATGTCCATGTCGGGAAGCTCTACGACGACGCTCGAATCGCCGGTGGCGGTGGGCTCGGACCGGATGAAGACCCAATCGGTGTTGATGTGCGCCAGCTGGCACAAATCCCACTCGCACAGCAGCCGGGATCGGGCTGGCAGTACGGTTTCAGTATCGACGTGTTGGGGCACGTGATTGAAGTAGTTTCGGATCAGACGTTGGCCGAGTTTTTTCGGGAACGCTTCTTTAGCCCGCTCGGCATGCAGGACACAAAGTTCTATCTCGACAAAGATGAGGCCATGAGGCTGGGCC
>JARFQX010000856.1 GCA_029287555.1 Rubripirellula sp.
CGTAATCGTGCTCAGTCGGTGGGCGATCACAAAGGCGGTTCGGTCCTCGAGCAAGTCGCGCAGGCTTTGCTGAATCAGTCGTTCGCTCTCGCTATCAAGATTGCTCGTTGCTTCATCGAGAACCAGGATCTTCGGATCGGCAAGGATGGCACGGGCGATGGCGATCCGCTGGCGTTGGCCTCCCGAGAGTTTGACACCCCGTTCACCGATAATCGACTCGTAGCCTTCGGGTAAACGTTCAATGAATTCGTCAGCCGCTGCTGCTTTCGCTGCTGCGACAATGTCGTCCATCGTTGCGTGTCGTCGCGCGTACCCGATGTTCTCTCCGATCGTCCCGTCGAACAGAAAAACATCCTGTTCAACAATGCCTAGCAGTCTCCGATAGCTGCCCAGTTCGATGTCGCGCAGGTCTCGCCCGTCCAGGCTGATGCTGCCGGAGGTCGGATCGTAGAATCGGGCGATCAGGTTGGTCAGCGTCGTCTTTCCGGCGCCACTACGACCGACCAATGCGACGGTCTGGCCCGGTTCCACCTCCAGCGAGAGGTCGTCGAGTACCGTCTGGGTGCTGCCGGGATAGGCAAACGAAACATCGCGGATCGAGATCGCACCCTGAACCGAGCGACGGTGCAAACTGATGGCTCCGTCGCGAGTTGGCAATTCGTGGTCGATCTCCAAAACGTCCAAGATCCGATCGAGGCCCGCCAGGTTGTTTTGGAACGTTGCGGCGCTAGCCACGAGCGTTGCCAGCGGATCGAGCAACATCGTCAAGTAAACCAGGAACATCATCAGGTCGCCAAGCGTCAATTCGCCGTTGATGATCTGGTATCCGCCGTACAGCAGCAGGCCGGTTGATGCCAGCGGGATCACCACTTCCCAAACCGTTTCGATGATTCGCGTCCACCACCAAGTGAATAGTTGCTGTCGAACCAGAAAGTCGCCTTCGCGAACAAAACGAGATGACTCGTTGCGGTCGCGCGAAAAGGTCCGCACGACGCGAATCCCACCAAACGTCTCGGTGGCATTCCCGTCGATCCGCTGCCGCTGCTTGCGAATGTCTCGGTAGAGAGGGCGAATGCGATTGATCCAGGTTCGGTGGGTGAGCCAAACCAGTGGCAGCAGCAACAGTCCGCCTACCATCAACTTCCAATCGACAAGCATCAGGATCACCAGGCTGCCAACGAACTGCACGATGGCCCGCCAGGGGTTATAGAGCATGCTGAAGATCAGGTCCGCGACGCCACCGGCATCTTCTCGGATCAGACTCGCGACCCCTCCACTCTTCATCTCGTGGACGAGGTTCAAGGGAAGTTTGATGGAATGCTCGAAGACCTCGCGGCGGATCGCCACCTGGGTTTGGTTGACCGCCTTGGTTGCCATCCAACGGCTGGTCAGGTGGATGATCGTGGCGACAATGGTCACGATGACGACTCCCACGGCGATTGTCGTCAGGAGCGACATTGGGTCGCTCGGCAAGGCGAGAAAGTCCAGCCACGCCGGCATCGGTTTGGGTGGTTGGGTGAGCGCCAGATCGATGGCTAACTTTGTTCCCAGTGGCGGGATCAATCGCAGTCCGATGCCGAGGGTCAACAACAGTAGGGCAAGAAAAATCGACTTTCGATGGCCCGAAATCAGTCGCAAAAAGGCTCGAAAGAGCTCCCAGAATGGACGCTCCCTGGTTCCCAATTTCTTGGGATTGCGGTCGCTGTACCCGTGGGGGCGCGATGACTCTCCGCCCGCACGACGCTCGCGGACGGTTTGGCGGTATTCGGAGAAACGACGGCGACTGGGCTGAGTTGGCATAGCTAATTGGTAGTGCGGCACCGCGATCGAGACAACCTCGCGGGAATCCATGGAGGTTCGATTCGAGCTGGCCTGTGAAGTGAATTCCGGAAGGCATCGATGGCAAATGACCGACCCGGAGGCAGGCGAATCGGGGCTTCTCAAACCTCGATAAACCCTCCGTTAGCAATCGACAGTACACTGTGCGTCTCTGCCAACCACCCTCCCCTACCCTCACCAGCGGCAATTCCCCGCCGAAGACGTATGCAGGCCATCGACTACATCGTCCTTGTCAGCTACTTCGCTATCATGATCGCCATTGGCCTATGGGCCATGCGTCGAGTCAGCGATCAGGAAGACTATTTCATGGGCGGACGCGGCTTCGGAAAGCTGCTGCAAACGTTTGCCGCCTTTGGCGCCGGGACGGGTGCCCACGAACCGGTTCAAGTCGGGCGGACAGTGTGGACCAGCGGACTCAGTGGTGTCTGGTCAGCTCTGATGTGGTTGTTCGTGACTCCGATCTACTGGATCACAGCGGTCTGGTATCGGCGGATGCGCCACCTGACGCTGGGTGATTGGTTTGTGGAGCGTTATCAGTCGAAGACGATGGGCGTCGCCTACACGTTGTTCGCGATCGTGTTCTACATGTTTTACCTGTCGACGATGTTTTCCGCGATCGCGAAGTTTGCGGTTCCGTTGATCGGTGTGGAAACCGGATTGTTTGGTTACGAGCTTCGTTACACGCTGATTCCCCTGATCGCGGGCGTCGTGATCGTCTACGGCGTGCTAGGTGGTCTTACCGCCGCCTACTGGACGGACCTGATCCAGGGACTTTTCATCATCATGTTGTCGGTGTTGCTGATCCCCTACGGATTGTGGCAACTTGCCGAACGACTTGCTGACGAGGGTTCGGACACCTTGATGGATGGTTTTCGTCTCATGCACGAGCGGGTTTCGCCCGATTACTTCAATTTGTTTTCGGGACCGAGCAGCGGCGAGTTCCCGATCCAGTACATCATTTCACTATCGCTGCTTGGCATGGTCGGGATTGTCGTCCAGCCGCACTTTATTGCCACCGGGGGTGGTTCGGCCAAGAGTGAAGACGAAGCCAGAATCGGTTTGGTGGTGGGCAACTTCCTGAAGCGATTGTGTACCGTTGGATGGGCGTTGACCGCGCTGATTGCCCTGGCCTTGTTCGCCGGTAGCACAGAGATCGCAGCAGATCCGGATCGTGTGTGGGGCGTTGCCGCACGTGAGATCCTAGGGCCGTTGAATCTGGGGCTTGTCGGTTTGATGTTGGCCTGTCTGCTCGCTGCCATGATGAGTTCAGCCGACACCTACATGATCGTTACTTCCGCGCTGGTTGTGCGCAACGTCTACGCCGCCTACATCGATCCCAATGCGACGGAGAAGCAATACGTGTTCCTGGGGCGACTGACGGGACTCTTGATCATCGTCGGAGCGGCCGCCGTATCGTTGACCTACGCGGATGTCTTTGGCCAGTTCAAGATGGCGATGGAGTTGCCCATCCTGTTTGCTGCGCCGTTCTGGGTTGGCATGTACTGGCGGCGCGCCAATCGGACGGCCGTTTGGGGAACGATCCTTTTCTCTCTGCTGTTTTTCTTTGTGCTTCCGGTTGTCGTCCCTGCCCTCCGCCCCGAACTCCGAGAGGATCCAACGCTGGCGACGACGACCGAAGTGGTAACGAAATCGTTCGAGAGGCCCGCAACGGAGTCGGACGTTGCCAGGTACGACGCCTGGCAGAACGCGTTACGGGAGCTGGAGAGCCGATTCGAGCCGGACGAGCGAGAAAGTGATCGGTATCAATTGCTGCTCAAGTCTCTCGGCGCTTCGCCACCACAGGCAACCTTGGGGGAACCAATCGTGATCACCCTGAAGAGCGGCGGCGCGTCGATTTTTTGGCGAGACGGTGTCATACCGGTCGACGAGTCCGGCGAGCCACTGGCCGCACCCCAGACCGAGTTCGTTTCGGAAGAGAGCGACGAAGATGGGATGACGATTCGCACCGAACGAATCGTTGGAGCCCAACGAGGCAAAGGGTCTCTGAACCTCGATTTTCTTCTTTACTCGCTGGCCGGATTCGATCTATCCACCGCCTCGAAAGCCACGCTCGAGACGCTTCGTCTTCCCGCCCGCCTGCTGACACCGTTCCTGGTGTTGATTGTGTTGAGCTACCTGACACGACGCGACGACGAAGCAACGCTTGACCGCTATTTCGCCAAGATGAACACGCCCGTTCGGGCTGATCCAACGGCGGATCGCGAGGCACTGGAGACCGCTTACGCCGATCCGAACGCAACCGCGAAGCGAAAGCTGTTTCCCGGTTCCGACCTGGAGTTTGTTTGGCCAACCAGCAAAGACGTGATTGGTTTTGTGCTCTCCTGCATCGCCTGTTTCGTGATCATCAGTTTCTTGACTTGGTTGGCCGGTATCGGTGCCTAGTGTTTCCCGCTCCGGCTCCCCTCCGTCCCCGTGCTCCCCTTCGTGCTCGTGCTCGTGCTCGTGCTCAGGCGCTTCGCCGGTACTCGTACTCCTACTCGACGGTGGAGCTTCCCGGCTGGGGTCAAGTACAAGTACGAGTACGAGTACCGCTTCGCTGAGTACGAGTACGAGTACGATTATGGGTGCGACCGGCTTGAAAATCGATCACGAGATCGCATCTTTGCCTGGGTTTCGCATGGCGGCTTGCTTGGCGAGATCTCGAATCTCTTTGAGCACGGCCAGGTGACGGGGTGACCAACTCAAACGATGGCTTGGCTCGTCGGCTTCGTCACCCAATCCGGTGGTGCCGTGCTTGCGAACTTGCTGCATGATCGAGTCACGGATCTGCGACGCTTCGGCAACGCCTTCGATAAGACCCGCATGCATCGACAGGGCGGCGCCCGATTCCGACTGGCCGCCACCGCCCGCCGTCTCCACGACAACGTTCGCGATCCCAAAGTACCGTTGCAGCGGGCCCTGCGTGACTTTGACGTTCTGGACGTTCTCAAACGTGATCGTAGATTCGCGAATGATCCAAATGCCACGACGCAGCCGCATGCTGCGATCGCTGAAGACGTACCATGTGGTGTCGTAGCGCAAATGGATTGCCAGGTAGCCGATCGCCGCGACGCAGAAGATCGCGATCGAAATCAAGATCGTCCCAATTAGCAGCCAAGCATTCTC
>JARFQX010000865.1 GCA_029287555.1 Rubripirellula sp.
ATGGCGGCATCGTCCCGGCATCGGATGTCTCCGACGCACCGCCCGATACCCGACGACTGATTCGCAACCGTCAATACTGCCGAGTTCTGGCAAGTGACGGAAGCATGCCGTTTGATGATGTTTCGATCGATTGTGCATGGAAAGCGTTGGAACAGGACATGGCCCTTGTTCCCGCTGGAGGCATCTGCCTCGTGAACGACGTCGTGATCTCGACCCCTAGCGGATTCGAAGTCGCGTCGAACTCCGATGAGCTCGTCGCGGTCGAATCGTATTACTTGGATCGCGATTGTGTCACCAATGCGGACTACTTGAAGTTCGTCCAGGCCGGCGGCTACAGCGATCCTCAATTCTGGCCGGAAGACGTGCTGCCAAGTCTGCTGCAGTTCCTGGACGCTACCGGATGCCCCGGTCCCAAATGGTGGGTGGAAGGGTCACCTCCGGAGGATCGCCTGGACCATCCCGTCGTTGGCATCTGCTGGTACGAGGCGAACGCGTACGCGAACTGGGCCGGCAAACGACTGCCCTCGACCGAGGAGTGGCAGCGCGCGGGCACTTGGGCCAAGGGGCATGGCGGAAACACGTTTGAGCTACGCTATCCGTGGGGGAACGCCTTTGATCCCTCCAAGGCGAATATCTGGGCCAGTGGTTACGGCGAGACCGTCCCGGTGCATGCATTCAAGCTTGGCAATACTCCCAACGGCGTTCGCCAACTGATCGGGAATGTTTGGGAGTGGGTCGATACGCAGTTCCTACCCGGAGCGGAGGAAGGTGTTTCGATTCTGCTTGAAGAAACGATGGCGGAGATTCGGGGCGGCGCCTTCGACACCTACTTTCACTCGCAGGCGACGTGCCAGTTCCGAACCGGCCAACCACTCTTCTTCCGCGCCGCCAACATCGGCTTTCGCTGTTGCGTCAGCAGCAACGTGCTTGAACCACGTCAACCCAGCTCCCCATCAATCGCCCAGGAACAAGAATGATTACGACACCGGCAAATCTCAGCAAAGGCTACCAGCCAGTCATTGTCGATTGCGTTTGCTGTGGCCGACGCCTGGCCGAACGCGATGAATACTGCATGGACTGCCAGACTCCCGCATCGCTGAGCCAAACGGTTTCGATGCGCGGAAGCGAAAACCAGTTTGTCTCCGTGCTGGGGGCCAGCAACGCGGGCAAGACGGTCTACCTCGGGCTACTGCTGGACATCCTCAGTAAAGGTCCCGAGGATTTCCGTGGGATGGCAAGTAGTGCATTCTCGGTCGAGTTGCAGGAGCAGGTCGTTACCGCACTGGAACATCGCATGTTTCCGGAGAAGACTCCCGCCGAAGCCGACGCCTGGAAGTGGCTGCACTGCCAGATCTCGGTCACGCAGAAGAAGGAGACGATGGAAGTCGACTTGATCTCGCCCGATTTCGCAGGCGAAGCGATCGCCATGGAAATCAACCAAGCGGGGCTCTACCCGGCGATTCAACACATCGTCGCTAAGTCGACCGGCATCCTGATCCTTTGCGACTCGATGAGGGTCCGCGATGAAGGTTCCGGCGAGGATTTGTTCGCCATGAAATTGGCGACCTACATCGCCGGACGCCACGGTCTGGCCAGCGACGGCAAGCTGAAGAATCGGCATCCAGGTCCATCTATCGCGATCGTCTTTACCAAGTGTGACGGATGCCCCGAGGCCACTCAGGACCCGACTCAATTCGCCGCCAACAACACGCCGAGGCTGTTCGAGTTCTGTCGCCGCACCTTCATTCGACACGCCTTCTTCGCCGCGAGTGTCGCTGGAAACTCCGGCTTGCTCGCCGACAGCACCGGCTTGCAGATGCGAATTCCATTTCACGTCGAACCGCGAGGCATTGTCCAACCATTGCAATGGGTGGTCGGTCACAACTGTTAATGCTATCCCATCGCCCGACCATCGAACCGGTGTCGCACATCATGCAATCGTTTGATATTGAGCAGGCAATCTTTGCATCGTCCGATCGCGGTAGCGTGAAAGGCTACCAGCTTGTCGCTCGTTCTCCGGGCATCGACCGAGCCATGTCTCAATGCTTGTGTCGATGGGCTCCAACCCAACTTCCCAGCGACGACCCCGAGCAATGGGTCATCAATTACTTTCCCATCGATGACCAGCGGGTGGCCGTGACGCGAACCGTTATCGGTGGGCCTGAATACAGTCGACGCGGCGGATTCCAAGTGGTCACCTTGATCCTGGTCCTTACCAACGAGCAGTTCCAAGCGTACCGATGCAATCCCATCCTGGTGGTCAAGACAGCGCTGGCCGTCGGTTTGCTGCGGCTACCGGCGAGCTTGGATTGCGAACAGCTTGCACCTGCGAACCTGCCCGTCCAACCGCTGGTCTTGCCCGCCGAGAGCAGGCGTTCGCGCGTCGTGGATTCCAACGGTGATTCCGAACAGGCACTCCTCGATAGCATCGTCGAGCTGGTCGCCGAACTGGTCGCCGACGCGCAACGGATCGCTCTGATCGGCGCCGACGACCCCGTTCGCCTGGTCGATAACTTAATCGGCAAACTCTCCGTCGACGCCCGTCGCGGGTTCAGCTTTACAACGGGACTAGCCCCGACGGTGCGACGCCCTTTCCAAGCTCACTTCCTGGAAAACGCTGACTTATCGCGGCAACGGACCCTCGACGCCCAGAACATCAAGCGAATCGAGCTCAATGGCTAAATCGGCGCTGCTGCATAGCTCGGCAAACGACGACGTCACGGAGTGAGACTTTGCCAGGGGCAAGATTTGCCAGGGGCAAGATTTGCCAG
>JARFQX010000876.1 GCA_029287555.1 Rubripirellula sp.
CCCGCCCGTCTACGGGAATCCGCCCTTCCAGTCATCCTCGACTCCCGGTGTCTATGCCGCACCACCGCCGCTGCCAAGTTCGGTCTACCCCCAATCGACGCCGAGTTCACTGTTCCCCGAAGGCTTCGGCTCGCTCACGCCTTCGGCCTTCCAATCGCCTCAGTACAGTGCGTTCCGATTGCTGCAGGGACCAAGGTTCCGATACGCGTTTGTGCCGTCCGACAGCGGTTCAAGAGGTCTCGGCATCAACGACTTTGATTTTGCGGTGGCCTTCGCCTTTCCCAATTTCCTGCATACCACTCAGCCTTTTTACGTCGTTCCTTCCTTCTCGTTGCACCTTTGGGACGGGCCCGACGGAAGAACCGGAGCGGACCTGCCTTCGAAGTCTTACAGCGCGTTTCTGGACCTCGGCTGGGAATCGGATCCGAACCAGATGATCGGGACCGAGTTCGGGCTGCGGCTTGGTATCTTCACCGACTTTGATACTTACAACAGCGATAGCTGGCGTTTGATGGGGAAGGGTCTGGTCAGTTTTCGGCTGACACCCACCAGTACGCTCAAGGCCGGGGTCTACTACGCCGATCGAAACGAGATCAAGCTCGTGCCAGCGGTCGGACTCTTTTGCCGACCGAATCCCCAGACTCGCATCGACCTTTTCTTTCCGGTGCCCAAATTCGCTCGCTACTGCCGAACCGTCGGCCTGTACGACGTGTGGTGGTATGTCACGGGTGAACTCGGCGGCGGTAACTGGACCATCACCCGGGATGCAGGCTACGAAGACTCGGTCGACATCAACGATCTTCGAGCCATCTTCGGAGTGGAATGGGGTCAATCCCAAGCGATCCAGGCAGGTCGCCGAACAGCATTCGCGGAAATTGGGTATGTGTTCAACCGCGAGCTTCGCTATCGCTATTCGCCGTTTGATGACATCGACAATGGCGACTCGATCATGTTCCGCGTCGGCATCGGGTACTAGAGAATCGGCCCGAACAAACGCAGACGAGCCAAACGAAAACGTGCTACTCAGTAATGCGGTGGCTTATCGTCGAGCAGGTCTCGCTTTTCCTCGGTCTTGTGTTTCAGATCATCGACCGATGCCTGCAGCTTGCCAATCGCTCGTGAGACACGATCAAGTCTGATGGCCTGTTCGGTGACCACTGCATTGAGTTGATCGAAGAGGTGTTGGGTGTGGGCCAACTGCACTTCGAGTTCCGTAACTCGATCCTCAAGGTCGCGTGACATCAATCGCTCCCGCTGCGAGACAAGAGAGCGATCTAGTCAACACGCTTGATATCGCTGAAGTTCCGAAGGCCGTAGGGAATTTCAACGTAGTCCAATACGCGGCAAAGCCCTCGTAGCGCAACTCCAAAACCGTCCGGCCCGCTGAAGCCACCAAATTGGCCGCCCCCTTTGACGTGCGGCTCGAGATCAAGAAAGACACCGTCGGCACCGCGGGCGGTCATCCGTTGGTGCAACTCGGGCAAGAAGTCCCGCAGGTCACGAAGGATGGCTTCGTGACCACTATCGCCCACGTCCGCCGGCACGAAGTTGCTCAGACTGGCTTCATCGACGTGTTCGATGCGACCTCGCGGCGAAGGGTCGTGATAATCCTTGATGTGCACCCAGCCCAACGACGGCTTCATCGCGAGATACTGGGCGTAGGTTTCGTCCGCCGTAAAACCTTGGGTCACGATGTTCGCCGCATCGAAGATCGTTAACATCGCGGGGTGATTCACCTTGTCAGCGATTGCCGCGAGTAAGTCTCCCGTTTGACCAACGAGGTTGGCTTCTACCTCGAGACCAAAGGTCAACCCACGTTGATCACACGCTTCGGCGATCTGCCCGAGTTGATCGCAGACCTGATCAAGGTGCTGCTCCGGCTGCGTCCCCTTGGGATGGTAGAACGAAAACCCGCGGATCAGCTTGGCACCGAACGCTTCGGCACGGTCGCACGCCGTGGCCACATCCTCTTTGAGGTACGTGTCGAATGGCACAAAGCGATTGCTGGTTCCATCGTCGACATCCTGCAGTTTCACTTTGCCAATTGGGGAGCCAATGCTGCTGACCTTCAAGCCGTAATCAGCCTGCATCTTGACGAGATGTTGGATCTCATCGTCGCCCAGCTCCATCACGTTCTTGATGCCCTGTCCCGCGTCGACGAAACGAATCGAGTAGTACTTCAGTCCGAGTGCCGCGAAAGCGGAGTACTGCTGGACAGCCAGCTTTTCGTTGGCAGCCTCATCCGCAAATCCGCTCAGCAGGATTGGGGTCGTCATCTTCATGCTCGGGTTGGTGTTGGATATAAGGTGTTGGATATAAGGTGTGTGAGTTCCCAGGATTGACCAACCACTAGCCGTCCTCGGGAAATTTCACCACGATGTTACTTTGTAGGCCCCCGCGGGGCGTCCAGCGGCTCTCAACGGTTGCCTGACGAGGCTTTACGATCGCCAAAAAGTCGTCCATGATTCGATTGGTGACCGCCTCGTAAAAGATGCCCTCATTGCGAAATCGCTGAAGGTACATTTTCAGGCTCTTCAGCTCGACGCAATGCTGGTCCGGAACGTAGGTGAAGATTATCGTCCCGAAATCGGGCTGCCCCGTCTTGGGACAAACCGAGGTGAACTCGGGGCAATGATGCTCGATGGTAAACCTGCGCGAAGGACTGGGGTTGTCGAAGACTTCCAATTCATCGCGAAACGATTTCGAATCACTCAATTGATCACTCCTCTCGGAAAGGCCGAATTTTCGCACGCGTCGCAGGAGTCGACCAGGGGGACGCTGCGCATCGCCGAAACCTTTGCCAGCCGCCAGGGCGAGGGCCGGTTGACCGGTGTCGAGAGTTTTTTTATTCGCACCACCGGATGCAACCTCCGCTGCTGGTTCTGTGATACTCCCTACGCATCGTGGAATGCTCAAGGCGGCCACCTCTCGATCGACGCGTTGCTCGAACAAGTTGCTCGCTCCGAATGTGAACATGTCGTGCTGACCGGGGGCGAGCCTCTGCTCTCACCACAGGTTGTCCCCCTTTGTCGTGCGCTTCGCCAAGGAGGAGTGCACGTCACCATCGAAACCGCGGGAACCGTCAACCGGCCCGTCGAGTGCGACCTGATGTCGATCAGCCCCAAATTTGCCTCCAGCACCCCGGCGTCGACGCAGCACCCCAAGTGGAGCAACTTGCACGAGCGGCGCCGCATGCCGATCGATACCATGGCTCGACTGACCGAACGAGCGGTCGATTATCAGCTAAAATTCGTGGTCGACTCGGCCAAAGACTTCGACGAGTTGAACTGGGCGGTCGATCAACTCTCCGCCGCGCCGGGGAACGTCTGGGTCATGCCCCAAGGCAGTACGCCCGAGGCGATGGATGCCGCCGCGGTCTGGCTGAAACCTTGGTGCCAGAAAAACGGATTTCACTATTGCGATCGGATGCAGATTCGATGGTACGGTAACCGTCGAGGAACCTAGTGCTTTGTCAGACTTTAAAAATGGGGTTGAACCGGGGTCAGGAAAAGGGGTCAGACACCAAAAGCCGGAACGGCCCTTCGGGTGCTTCGCACTTTTGGTGTCTGACCCCTTTTCCCGACCACCCAAAATTTAAGGTTTGACAAAGCACTAGCGAACGATCGCTCGCGGGAACCATTCCCTCTTTCTTCCGTAGAATCGATCAACAGGCAGCTCAGCACTCACCCGGGACCGGCTTCTTGTCGCTTCGATTCGTTGCTTCAATGAAATCAGCCACAAGTCTTCATCTCAGTTGGATCACGATCGCTCTGCTCGCCTTCGCACCGGCCGTTTGGGCGCAGCAGACCCCCCCTCCGCCGGGCGGCAGTGATCAACTTCGACTTGCCGGGAAACGGCTGATCGAAGGCGACGTTGACGGTGCGTTGGGTATTTTCGAACAGGTCGAACCATCGAAGTTCTCGGACACCGACCGCTACAACCACGGCATTGCCCTCTATCGGTCGCAACGCCTCGAAGCAGCGGCGGAAGCTTTTCAATCCGCGGCCTCGGCATCCGATCCCTCCCTGGCCGCTCGGGCCCGATTCAATCTGGGCAATACTGCCTACTCTCGCGCTCTCGCACTCCTCCAGTCCGAGTCACCGGAGACGGTTTCCACCGCCATCGACTCGCTTCAGCAAGCGATCGATCACTACCGAAGTTCCTTGAAACTTGCTCCCCAAGATCGTGACGCCCGAGTCAACATCGAGCTGGCCAGCAAATTGATTCGGCAGCTGAACCAACAGCAGCAACAGCAGCAACAGCAGCAGCAACAAAGCGACGAGACGTCGGACGACGAACAGGCGCCGTCGAATGAGAATCAACAAGGGCAGGAAGGTAGCCAACAGCAAGATCGTGAACGGACCGAGCAGGAACCTGATTCACAATCGTCCGAAACGCAAATTCAGCAGCAAGATCAACAGCGAGAGGAGGATGAGAAGCAAGAGCCAAAGGATGAGGATCAAGCCAGTGAAGATGAAAGCGACCAGAAACCGACTCAGCAGCCATCCGATCAGCAGCCATCGGCCCAGGCGAAGCC
>JARFQX010000894.1 GCA_029287555.1 Rubripirellula sp.
CTATGGGATCTCGGACGTCCCTCGCCGACGTACATCCTGCGACGCGGTGAGCACAACCAACCGGGACGGCCGGTCGGACCGGGTGTTCCCTCGGTGTTGACGGATGGCAAGACTCGGTTTGCCGTCGAGCCACCATTTCCCGGTGGCACGAACAAGACGGGGCGTCGACTGGCCTTTGCCCGCTGGCTCACCCAGCCCGATCATCCGCTGACCGCTCGCGTCATGGTCAATCGGATTTGGTACCACCATTTTGGCACCGGCTTGGTGCGGACACTCGAAAACTTCGGTGTGCAAGGTGAACGACCGACGCACCCGGAGTTGCTCGATTGGTTAGCCCTCGAGTTTGTGCGCAGCGGGTGGAGCATCAAGTCCGTGCATCGCCTGATCCTTCGTTCACGCACCTACCGTCAATCGTCGCGGGTCACGAATCAGCACAGCCGGTTCGATCCATCGAACGAATTCTACTCTCGGATGCCATTGCGTCGCCTCGATGCTGAATCGCTTCGCGACTCGTTGCTGTTTGTTTCGGGCCAACTGGCCGATTCGCTGGGCGGGGTTCCCGATGCCGTCTCGGTCGATCGCGATGGGTTGGTTCATGTCGAAGCGGTCGAAGGTGGCGGTTGGCGACGGAGTATCTACGCTCAATACAGGCGAACCGAGATCCCAACGATGATGCAGACCTTCGACTACCCGCAAATGGGCCCGAATTGTCTTCAGCGGTCGGTTTCGAATGTGTCCCCGCAAGCCTTGATGCTGATGAATAACGAGCACGTCCGCGATCTGGCCAGCGCCTTGGCCGATCGCGTCTGCAAACTCCTAGGTGACCGACGGAGTGTTTGTCCGGGCGATCGCGTGGACCTTGTTTATCAGTTGGCACTGGCTCGGATGCCTAGCCAGGAAGAGCGGGCGATAGCCATCGACGCACTGGGTCGACTCGAGCAAGGCTGGGATGGCGATTCGCACCGGTCGCTGGAAACCTTCTGTCACACCATCCTCAATTCCGCGTCGTTTCTTTACATCGATTGAACCATCACACGATCCGCTGCCATGAGCGACCACCGACCACATCGAGCATCTCGCCGCGACTTCTTTGGTCGTGTCAGCGATGGTTTACTCGGCGCATCGCTGGCCGAACTCTTGTGCGGTGATTTCTTTGGCGGCACTTCCGCATTGGCGAGCGATCTCGCCGACGGTGGTGATTCTCGCGTCGACGACCTGCAACCGAAGCCGGTACATCATCCGGCGACGGCGAAGCGAGTGATCCAGTTGTTCATGAACGGCGGACCGAGTCAGATGGACCTGTTCGATCCCAAGCCCGTGCTCGATCGGATGGACGGAAAATCCTACCCGGGGAACGTCGAAGAGATCGGGAACCAAGGCACGACCGATGTGGGCGTGATGATGGGAGGGCAATATCGATTTGCCCGTTGCGGCGATTCGGGAATACCGATCGCCGAAGTCCTGCCTCATACCGGGGCAATGGCGGATGATCTTTGCTTGATTCATTCGCTGTGGACCGACCATCCCAATCACGACAACGCACTCTACAAGATTCACAGCGGACGGTTGTTCATGGGCTATCCGACGCTCGGTTCCTGGACCGTGTACGGATTGGGATCGGAGAACCAAAACCTACCGGCCTACGTCGTGCTGAGCGATCCATTGGGGTTGCCCAAAAATGGCACCCGAAACTGGACGTCGGGTTTTCTTTCCCCGGTCTATCAGGGCACGCCGTTTCGGCCGACGGGCTCGCCGATCCTGCATCTGGGTCAGCAGTACGAGCAACCGTCACCGGTGACCGAATCAGCCCGCAGGCTCCTTTCCAAGCTGGATGAAATTCATCGTAGCGAGAGACCGCATCACCCCGAACTCGATGCGCGAATTCAGGCCTACGGGTTGGCTGCGAGAATGCAGTTATCCGCTGGCGAAGCACTCGACCTCGCTTCGGAGTCCGAGGAAACGCTCTCCTTGTACGGTGTGGGTGAAAAGGACACGGATTCCTACGGGCGTCGATGCCTGTTAGCGCGGCGGCTGGTTGAACGCGGTGTCCGCTTCGTCCAAATCTTCATGGAAGAACAACCTTGGGACAGCCACGTTGACCTTGCCTCGAACCATCGGGCTGCCTGTCGCCGAACTGACAAACCGGTCGCCGGACTGCTGCGTGACTTGAAGCGAAGGGGGCTGCTCGATTCCACCCTGGTCATCTGGGGTGGCGAGTTCGGGCGCACGCCAACCTCGCAGAAATCCGGGGATCGCTACACGGGTCGCGACCACAACATGCAGGCGTTCACCTCGTGGATGGCCGGCGGTGGTGTGCGGGGAGGAATCGCGTATGGCAAGACGGACGAATTCGGCCACAAGGTCATCGAAGACCCGGTCAGTGTGCATGATTTCCACGCAACAATTCTGCATCTGTTGGGACTCCATCACCAGAAGCTGTTTTACCGCCGAAGTGGTCTCGAGGAACGACTTACCGGTGTGCATCGGCCCCGCGTGGTCACGGAAGTCCTGAGCTGAATCGTCCAGGAGTCACGATTCATGATCGATCGACGCGATCTCTTTCAAACGGCCTCTTCCAAGCGGCCTCTTCCAAGCGGCACTGATCGGTGCGACCGCGATGGTGCATCCCGAGCTTGCAACCGCCGGTGGCGAGTGGGAGCGGGGACTTCGAGCCGAGCGTCGCGAGCCCACTGTCCGGGTGGAAACTACCGGCTTTGACTCGACCGCGGGCTTCGTGGAGATTGCGGTCCGAGAAGTTGGTGCGAGAAGGGTCGTCTTCGGAAGTCACCTGCCGTCACGTTCGTTGGGAACGGAGCTCGCCAAGGTGACCGCCGCAGGCGTCTCCGAAGCCGACAAGCAACTAATTCTCGGCGAAAATTTCCGGCGACTCATTCATTCCGCGGGTCGGCTCTGACTCCAGTTACTCTCCCTTTGGGCAACGCCGTAGCGGATATTCTCATCACACGGCGATGAGCGAGGAAGTCTCTTGCAATGATTGGCGTCCCCCGTCGAAGCATCTCGAAGTTGTGCAGTTTTCTTGAATTGCGGAGCGATGACGTTTTCTAGCCTGGGACGCAAGTCCCGGGAATTCGGACGTTTTTGGTTTTTCTCCGCCGCATGCGGCGGAAACCGGGTTCCACCTGATCACAACCTGGGACTTGCGTCCCAGGCTTTCACATTCCGTGCCTCCGGCACTAACAGGCTCAACTCTAAACTGAAGCATTGAGTGACCGGAAACACTTGCCAACACCTACCAGAAATCCGCTACGGCGTTGCCCTTCGCGGGGGTGACATCAAGGATGGTCTTCCCGTGTCCAAATCAAGCCAAAACGCCCGGCAGCACGCCTGTACTATCAGCAAAATTTGGCACGTTGCAGCCAAAGGCTTGCAGCATCGCCAGGTAGAGATTCGACAGCGGCGTGTCACGTCCGTAGCTGAGGTGTTGCCCGGTCGCCAATCGACCGCACCCGGATCCAGCCAACAGAATCGGCAGATTGTGGGGATTATGGCTGTTGCCATCTCGCAATCCCGATCCGTACAAGATCATCGAGTTGTCCAAGACCGTCCCCTCACCCTC
>JARFQX010000972.1 GCA_029287555.1 Rubripirellula sp.
CGGTAGGTGCGTGAGCCGAGGATCAAACGATGCACGAACTTGATGCTCCACCCGCTGCGCACAAACTCGAGGGCTAACCAATCGAGCAACTCTGGATGCGAGGGTCGGTCACCTTGCACACCGAAGTTTTCGAGCGTCCCCACTAAGCCGGTGCCGAAATGGTGGTACCAAATCCGATTGACCATGACGCGAGCGGTCAGCGGATGTTCGGGCCGGGTGAGCCAGCGGGCAAAGGCAAGTCGACGCCCCGTCTTGTTCGTGCCACCGGGAAATGGTGGCTCGACGGCAAACCCAGTCTTGCCATCCGTCAACACCGAGGGAACACCCGGTCCGACCGGCCGTCCCGGTTGATTGTGCTCACCGCGTCGCAGGATGTACGTTGGCGAGGGGCGTCCGAGATCCCACAGTGCGCGAATCGTCAGCGGTGGAATCATCTTGCGACGAAGCAACTGAATCTCTCGATCGATCGACGCGATCCGACGCCTTGTCTCCAGAACGATTGTCGGTTGGTCGACATCGGGAAGAATCTCGGCACGTTGCAAACGCTCCACCAGAAGCCGTTGGGGCAGCGTACGTGTGTTGTCGGCGACCCGCAGCGCCCGCCGCGTCGACCGATTGTCGTCTTCCGATTGGTCGGGGTAGTGATGGCGCAGCAAGGCGAGTTGCAACTCATCTTTCAATCGCTTGCGTTCTGTTTCAAGCCGCTTGGTCGCCTTTTCCAAGGGAGGATTCGTTTGGGCGATGCGGCCACGGTGCTCGGACGTCCCGACGTTCAATTTCCGCGTCTTGAAACTACTCCAATCGTGTTCATCCAACGCGCCCTGGAATACCGCTTTGAAACGATAGTAATCACGCTGGGGAATTGGATCGTACTTGTGGGAATGGCATCGGGCGCACTCCATCGTCAGCCCCATCAAGCCAGAGCTGACCACCGTGATCGCGTCGCTGATCACCTTCAGCCGTTCGGGAACAAAGTTCATCGTGCGTGAACCCGTTTCATCGATTCCCATTCGCAAGAAGCCCGTGGCCACCAGGTTTTGGACCATCTCGTTGGTGATTTCGCTCGCCTGTTCATAATCAATCAATTCGTCACCGGCGAGCTGCTCGATCAGGAATCGATCGTACGGCTTGTCTTCGTTGAAAGCACGGATCACGTAGTCGCGGTACTTCCACGCGACCGGACGGATCGGGTCGGCCGAAATGCCTCCTTCGGAATCGGCGTAGCCGGCCAAGTCAAGCCAATAGCGTCCCCAACGCTCGCCGTAGTGCGGGGAAGCCAGGACGTGATCGACCATGCGGGAATACCAGTCAGGATGCTCGCTGTGTCGCCAACGGTGGTACTCCTCCAGACTCGGGGGCATCCCGATCAAATCGAGATAGACTCGGCGAATCAACGTGTCGCGATCGGCCGGTGGTGATAGCTCCAAGTCAACTTGGCGCAACTTGGCCTGAATGAAATCATCGATGCAACGTCCGACGACCGGCCGCTGCGGCGGCTGGAACGCCCAATGTTGTCGGTCCGCATCGCTAACCAATGGATCGCGCTTGGTCGTCGCCACATCAGGTTGGACATCGCCCCGCGGCGCCCCAGCCCCGATCCAATCTCGCAGACGTTGGACCTCCGACGAAGCAGGCCGACGGACGAAGAACTTTAACAACAACTCGCTCGGAGGGCACTCGCCACTCTCAATCCGACGGATCATCAAACTCGCGTCGGGATTACCGGGAACCATTGCCGGACCGCTCTTTCCGCCGGCCAGCATGCCCCGGTGCGTGCGCAAGTCGAGGCCACCACTTTGCAGCCGAGCGCCGTGACACGTTGTGCAGCGAAGCAAGACGATCGGCAAGACATCATGCTCGGTCAGTCCAGCCGAACCCGTGGCATCAATCTCGGACATCGGACCTGCGGTTTCGATCCAACGCCGCAGCAATTCGATTTCCCGCTCGTCGAGTTCCGATTCACCGGACGGCGGCATCTCGCGACTCTCGACTAGCTGCCACAGCAAGCTCTCGTCGAGCTGTGAAGCCAACAACGGTTCGCCCGACTCGCCCCCGGCGCGGACCCCGGCCCGAGAAGAGAGGTCAAGGTCGGCCTTGTGAACCGTCGCCCCGTGACACTTGCCACATTTGTCCATTAGCAACGGCTGGATGTCGCGATCAAAGTCAGGCTTCCCAGCATTTGCCGCGCAGATCGCAACCGGCCCCCAGCAGGCGGCGCCGAAGCATAGCAGAAGCAAGTGCCGAGCAAACATGGAGAGACGAAAGGCAGGCGGAGGTAGGCGGGATGATCCTCATTCTAATGACTCACGGCCACGGAGGACAAACAATCGACTACGAACGATGGCCCAGAGTCCCCTGCATCATTACAAAAAGTCGATCGACTTCGTCACGGGTCTCCCGATCGAGTTGCCAGGCGGTGGGGGCGCGACGCGAATCGCAGTGGAACAGGCCCCGTTTGACCATCAAGTACTTCTCAATCGCCAAGAACCCATCCAACCCGGCTTGGAGTTGCAGGTTGACGATGGCGGCAAGCGGAAAGTAGACGCGATAGGCCCGTGGCTCATCCCCAGACTCCAGCGCCCGCCAAATCGCCACGATTCCGTCGAGTAAATCGGTTCCCGGCATGGTCCCCACGATGCCTCGTCGATAGGCGTCGATCAAAAGGATGCCGCCAGAACCATCGAAGATCCTTGCGCGGCCATCGGTCTGGTCCCGCAGGAGCGACAGGTTCGGTCCGATCGGAGCGGCTTCCGGTTTGAACAGCACTTTCATTTCGCCGAAACGCTGCAACAATCGCACGAACAAATCGATCGTCAACGCGTCGCCGACATAGGACGACGCATCCTGCACAATCAGCGGCAACTCGGTGGCCTCGGCAATCTCACAGAAGTAGCGCCACAGTTCATCTTCGGGAAGCGCCGTGTGAAGTGGCGGGATCGCCATCACCGCACGACAACCGGACTTCGCGGCGCGACGAGCCAGAATCTTGGCCTGGTGAGTGCTTTCGGCTCCGACGCTGGTGATGACAACGCCTCGATCTCCGCTCTTCGAAACCAATTCATCTGTCAACTGCGCTCGCTCGTCATTGGTCAAACGCAGCACCTCGGAGACCATCGCAGCAACGACTCCATCCGCCCCGGTGTGGTAGGCCCAGTCGACTTCGCGCCGCAGACTCTCGACATCGATTTCACCGCCGTCGAGGAAAGGCGTGTGGATCACCGGCAGAACACCGCGCACTTCAAGGCTCACTTGTGACTCCCTTTACCAATCGCCCACGCTGCCATCGCGGTACCAGACCCGCTGCGGCAACTCCTGTTCAAAGGGGTGTTTCTTGACCTCCGATTCGCGAATCTCAATGCCAAGCCCCGGTCGCAAGTTGGGCGTAACGGTTCGGGTCTTTGGATCCACCAAGAAACCTTCCTCGACCACATCATCGCGCCACGGCACGTCCGAGTGCACCGATTCGCAGATGACGTACGAAGGTTGGGCAAAACCGAATTCAAGCGATGCGGCTGTGCTGACCGGACCTTGCGGATTGTGTGGAGCCAGTGCGATGCGATGTGCGTCCGCCAAGGCCGCAATTCGACTCGCCTCACTGAAGCCTCCGCAGTGCGTCAAATCCAGCTGACAAACTTCGCAACCACGGGCCGCGAATAGATCTCGAAAAGCGGCCAAATGCGTCAGCCGTTCGCCAGTGGCGATCGGCGTGCTGACCGCTGCATTGATCGCCGCCAAGCCATCGATGCTCTCCGGCCAGCAAGGCTCCTCGAGAAAGTAAAGTCCAAACGGTTCGAGTGCACGTGCGAACTGCATGCCCATCGCCGGCGAGGGTCGGGCGTGGCAATCGACCATGATGTCAACCTCGTCACCAACCGCCTCACGCATCTTGGCCACGCACGCCTCGGCAGCGCGAATCGGCTGGAGACCTTCCAACGGCATCGTTGGCGGCACGGCCATCGACTTGAACGCCGAAAAACCATCCGTGGTCGCTTTAGCAGCCAGATCCGCAAACGCGTTGGCGTTGTCCACCGGTGTCTCGTAGAAGCGTTCCAGATCACCACCGCCCAAGTGGCAATAGAGCCGGATGCGGTCGCGCACCGGACCACCCCAAAGCCGGTGACAGGGAACGCCGTGTACCTTTCCGAGGATGTCCCAGAGGGCAAGATCGATGGCGGCAATCGCCGTGGATCGGACGACCCCGCTGCCGTGCCAAAAATGTTGCCGCCACATGGTCTGCCAAAGTTTTTCGATGGCAATCGGATCTTCGCCGATAAGCAGCGGCTGCAGATCCTCGATCGCACCAAGAACGCTGCGCGTGTGCCACTCGAGTGTCGCCTCGCCCCATCCGTAAAGCCCGGGTTGATCGGTCATCACTTTGACGAAGATCCAGTTGCGCATCCGCGCGTGGCAGACCAACGTTTCGATCCGTTCAATTTTCATTCAATCGTCTGAGTCGACATCGGGTCATGGATCCTTCGAAGCGGTCTGCAGCGATTGAAGCAACCCAATGGTCTCGGCGATCAACTTCTTGTCAGCTTCATGACCATAGGGAGTACGTTCGACTTCGTAACCGCCCTGGTCATATTCACAGGTCATCGGCAGGTAGTCGCCACCGACCCCGTCGGAATAGCCACAGAACATCGTCACGGCGAAGGGGGACGCCTTACGCACCTCAACGCCGATTTCCGCGAAAGGTTCGCCCGGCATCGACACGATTCCCACCTCGCCGAGTTGCCACACTTCAACTTCCACCTCAATCGGAGTGTCGAGAACCGGCTTCTTCCATTTCGTCAACAGATCGCGGAATCGCCTCACTCGGGCCTCGGCTTGATGGATCTTCCAAGGGTCCTTGGTGGTGCGAGCGAGTGTCGCTTTGCGGACCGCATCGTCGAGCCGCATCGACATCGCTTCGATCTCACTTGCCGAATACTGCCGCCGCGGCAAGCGGATCACTTTGCGGCGATGGACCAGCGTGCCATCGCGGGGACCCTTGACTCGCCAATGCTGCTTGGCCTGATACGCCGTCGATTCCACGAACCCTTCAAAGGTCGGCACTCGATGGACGGTCTCGATTCCCAGCGCCAACGAAGCGGCACTATGCCCCAAGATTGCACCGAGACGATGGGCGACGCCCAAGTCTCCGGTAAAACCCTCGATCGGTCCCTGGTTACCCGCGGCGCCTTGAAAGAACAGGCATCTTGCCGTCGGCATTGCATCTTCGACCACGCGTCGGACCATGCCGATCCAATCTGGCGAGATCATCTTG